>CANHJJ010000037.1 GCA_947460565.1 Bacteroidota bacterium | reverse complement strand
TTTAAACACAGCCTCTACACCACCACAATAACTTACAAGGTTTTTAGCTAACACATCACCAATGTTTGGTATTAGGGTTAAGGCAATTTGATAAATAAGTTGCTGTTCCGACTTCATTTATTTACAAATCACTTCTAAGGTTTTAACAATAGCATTCTCAATGGTTTTGGCACCTTGCTTACTAAAATTGTTAGTTATACGGTTAGCCATTATGGCATTAACCGAAATCGCATCAAACCCAAATAAAGCGCTCAATCCATAAATAGCAGAGGTTTCCATTTCAAAGTTTGTAACAAGTAATCCACTCAATTCAGGCTTACTCGCTATGTTTGAAAAATTTAATTTTGAAAGCCTTTGTACCAAATCCTCACTTACAATATTTTTTCTAATCATACGCCCTTGAGGGGCATAAAAACCACAGCATGTTGCGGTGGCTCCTCTAACAAAACTATCATCAAATTTATCTATCAAGGCTTTTGAACCATAACTAATGTAGGGCAAAATGAAATCATAACCTAATTGTGAAGCAATGTGATTTTCAATATCCAAATCTTTTCGGCTTTGGTAATAATTCATTACCCCATCTAAGCCAATACCATGCGTTGAAACAAGCAATGAATCAACTGGAATATCTGCCTGCAAAGCACCAGAAGTGCCCACACGGTATATTCTACATTTACCCAATTCCTTTTTCACCATCCGCGACTCTAAATCAATGTTTTTTAACATATCAATTTCGTTAAGTACTATATCAATATTATCTGTTCCAATGCCTGTAGAAAGGACACTTATACGCTTATTTCCAATATAACCCGTATGGGTAATAAACTCACGTTTTTCTTTCTTCATTTCAATCTTATCAAAATGAGCAGAAACCTTCTCAACCCTATCAGGATCACCAACTAAGATAATATCATCTGCTAGGTCTTTGGGTAGTAAATTCAAGTGATATACTGAGCCATCTACGTTTAAAATTAACTCAGATTCGGGTATGACATGTATCATTAGGTATTTAATATTATTTTATATTAGAGAGGGCAATATCGTTAAAAAGTTTACCTTCGCAGGCAAATTAATAAAAACTATTTCATGGAAAACATTCAAAAAAAGAAAAATATCATGTTGGTTCCCGTTGATTTTTCGGAAATCTCATTAAATGCTCTTAATCATGCAGCTCAAGTGGCAAAACACTTTGATAATGACTTGGTTTTGGTAAATATTTTGGAAGATGATTTTTTAAGTTCTGTATTTAGTTTTAGTAAAAACGACACAAAAGACGAATTAGCCAAAGAGGCCTTATTACATAAATTAAACGAAAAAGCGGCTGAAATCAAAACCAAATATGGAGTAGATTGTAAGACTGCTGCAAAATCTGGCAAGATTTACAAAACCATTATTGATACTGCGGCTGAATATGGTTGCGATTGTATCATCATGGGAACGCATGGTGCAAGCGGGGTTGAGCGTATCATAGGCAGTAATGCATCTCGCGTTATCAGCTATTCAACGGTTCCAGTTATTGTTGTTAAAAATGACAAAAACCCTAATGCCTATAAAAACATTGTTTTCCCTTTAGATTTAACCTCTGAGTCGAAACAAAAAGTAAAATGGGCTCTGCACTTAGCCAAAGCCTACAAATCTACCATCCACATTCTGACTTATCGCATGAGCGATGAGTTTCTAAACAACAAAATGATGGCTAATTTAAACCAAATCAAAAATTTATTGTCTGAAAATGGAGTGGCATATGATGAAAAAATAATGGACAACAATGATGATTTTGCATCGGTTACATTAAATTATGCAGAAGCCATAGGTGCTGATTTGATTATGATTATGACACAATCTGAAGACAAATCAATCAGAGAATACATTATTGAAACTTACCCTCAACAAATTGTAAATGATTCTGGAAATGTTCCTATTTTCTGCGTAAACCCAAATCACGAAACATTCAAATCTGAATTTATTATTTAATACTTTAAACGATATAGTTAAAAGCGACTCGAAACTTCGGGTCGCTTTTTTATTTAAAAAGATTTAGCATTAAAACATGTTTGTTGATTAAAATTACATTTAAATCATTGAGATGTAAACTAATCCCTTTTCTTTGCCTTTTATTATTTCAAAGTAATTTCATGAACAAAAAATCCTTACTACTTATCCTCTTAACAAGCATTTTATTTATTAACGCTAAGGCTCAGTCCTATTCAATTAATGGAAGAATATCAGATGCAAGCGATAAAATGTATTTACCAGGAGTAAGTATTACCCTTATTCACATTCCTGATACAAGCAAGAAATCAAATACAATTAGTAATTCAGATGGTACTTATTCTTTTGAGGGATTAGAAAATGGATATTATATAGTTAAATACAATTACTTGGGTTATAACACTTATATAAAAAGAGTTGGAATAAGTGATAAAAACGAAGTTTTAAATGTACAAATGACAAGTAAAACTGAAAAGCTAAAAGATTTAAATATTGATGCCAAACAAATTCGGGTTGAACAAAAAGGAGACACCATTCAATATAATGCGGCTGCCTATAAAACACATAAAGATGCAAGCGTTGAAGACTTAGTTACTAAAATGCCAGGAGTCACAAATGAAAACGGAACAGTAAAAGCTCAAGGTGAACAAGTGCAAAAAGTACTATTAGATGGTAAAGAGTTTTTCGGTGATGACCCATCTATGTCCCTCAGAAATTTACCTGCAGAAATGGTAGATAAAATTCAAGTATTTGATAGAATGAGCGACCAAGCCCGCTTTACTGGGGTTGATGATGGAAATGCCCAGAAGACCATTAACATCACATCAAAAAGAGGAAAAACAGAAGGTCAATTTGGAAAATTTTATGGGGGAATAGGGTATCCTGCTGACATCTTCAATTCTGGATTAAATTATAACTATTTTAAAGGCGAAAGACGAGTTTCAGTGCTTGGTTTTAGCAATAATATCAACCAACAAAACTTTAGCATGCAAGATTTGATGGGAGTTATGGGCGGTGGCATGGGTGGCGGAAACAGAGGTGGTGGAGGTGGCATGCGTGGCATGGGTGGAATGGGTGGAAACATGCCCCCTGGTGCAGCTAACTACATGATGCAAAGCAGCGGCTTGGGTAATTTTATGGTAAACCAACAAAATGGAATTGCTACAAGTCATGCGATTGGCATTCACTACACTGATGAGTGGACAAAACAAATAAAAGTGACAGGAAGTTATTTCTTCAATCAAATAAACAATGAGAGCAATAGTGATTTAAAAAGAACCTACTTTAACTCAAAGGACAGTGGCATGGTATATAATGAAAATAGTCCAATCAACAACTCTACCAATACAAACAATAGAATTAATTTCAGGTTGGAATACAACCCTGATACAAACAATGCTGTTATACTAACACCTCGATTGAGTTTCCAAAACTATAGCGCAAATTCCATAACCAACGCTGGAAATAGCGTTGGAGGTATAGCAATTAGCAGCACCTCAAATGCAAATACAGCAGAAAGTGATGGTTATTCATTTAAAAACGAAATCTTATATCGTCATAAGTTTATTAAATATGGTAGAACCATATCATTTACCTATGGAACAGATATCAACGACAAATGGGGTTACTCAAAACTTGTTTCTAGCAGTCTTTTCTCCAATTCTGGAATTGATACAACGATTATGAACAATCAGAATTCGGTTCAAAACACATTTGCTTATACCCATTCAGGTAATGTAAGTTACACCGAACCTTTTGGCAAATACAGCCAAGTACAAATTAGTTATAGTCCTTCTTATAATTACAATATAAGTGATAAGACAACTAAAAACTATAATACCATTGATAATTCATATAGCTTGTTAAATAGTAATTTGTCTAATAAATACAACTTTGATTATACGGTTCAAAGGGGTGGGTTAAGCTATGTTTTCAATTATAAAAACACTAACTTAACTGCAACTGTAAATGCCCAGCAATCGCATTTACAAGGCACTCAACAATACCCTGAAGAATTTAAAACAGAAAAGTATTTTGATAATATTTTACCGCAATTACAATTTAATCAGAAGTTTTCAAGTTCATCTAATTTGCGTTTTAATTATCGAACCTCAGCC
This sequence comes from Bacteroidota bacterium, assembly GCA_947460565.1. Classification (GTDB taxonomy): domain Bacteria; phylum Bacteroidota; class Bacteroidia; order UKL13-3; family UKL13-3; genus RGVD01. The sequence continues at coordinate 7,624 of CANHJJ010000037.1, read as the reverse complement.
AATGCACCTAGCATTTCTCAATTACAAACTGTAGTAAACAATAGTAACCCCGTATTGCTTTCAACAGGTAATGCCAACCTTAGACAAGATTATACCCACTTTGCTATGGCTAGATTTGGTCACACCAATATGGCCAAAGGAACCAGTTTTTTTATGTTCTTAAATGGACAAATGACACAAGATTATATTGCTAACCAAACCATTTTGCCAGCATCAAGCGACACGATTGACAACATTGTTGTTAAAAGAGGTTCTCAATTAACTAGACCTGTAAACATTGATGGATATTGGAATGCTAGGGCATACTTGCTGTATGGCTTTCCTTTAAAATCAATTAAGAGTAATATCAATGTGAATGCAGGTGTTAGTTATAGCAGAACACCAGGTTTAATAAATAACATAACCAATTATGCAAATACCTACAATTTAAATCAAGGCCTAACCATTGCTAGCAATGTGAGCGAAAAACTTGATTTTACCATAAGTTATAACAGTACTTATAACATTGTTGAAAATACCATTCAAAAAGGTGCCAATAACAATTACTTTAATCATACTGCTGGATTGAAACTAAACTATGTAATTTTTAAAAAGATTGTGTTTAACACCAATATTACTCAAACTTTATACACTGGCTTAAGCCAAGGATACAATCAAAATTTTACCTTGTGTAATGCATCTATTGCATACAAATTCTTGAAAAGCCAAGCACTTGAAGCCAAGTTAAGTGTGTATGATTTATTGAATCAAAACAACAATATAAGTCGTAATGTAACTGAAACCTATGTTGAGGATACAAGAAGTAACATACTTAATCAGTATTTTATGATAACTCTCACATACAGTTTACGTAAATTCAAAATGTAGAATTACAGCATCCTAATTGCCATGTTTTTGGAAACAGAGGATAGGATTGAATCATTTTATTTTGGATGGATAATAACCGAATTTCCTAAATAATAGATTTGGGTAGGAGTTACAAGGGCAGCGTTATGGATAATAGTTACTATCATTGCGCCAAATGTATTGGCGTAGTTATCCCGATTTAATTAGACGAGGTTGTTCTATAAATATTTATTTTTAATAAATAAAATTCAAATCAAATGAATAAACATGAGTCGGCAATTAACACCACGTACTTCAGTATCGTTGGGAATGCAAGTTTAGCACTTATTAAGTGGCTTGCAGGTTATTTTGGAAATTCATACGCGTTAATAGCTGATGCTATTGAGTCAACAGCAGATATTTTTTCCTCTTTTCTTGTGCTGCTTGGTATCAAATATGCAAGCAGACCTGCTGACAAAAACCATCCTTATGGACATGGCCGGGTTGAACCATTGATTACATTTTTAGTTGTAGGTTTTTTAATTACCTCTGCAACTATTATTGCACATGATAGTATTGTCAATATTAATACACCTCACGAATTACCTAAACCCTTTACATTAATAGTGCTTGGCTTGATCATTATTTGGAAAGAAATATCTTACCGAATTGTCATCAAAAAAAGTATTCAGACAAATAGTTCCTCCCTCAAAGCAGATGCTTGGCATCACCGAAGTGATGCCATAACTTCAGTTAGCGCATTTATTGGTATTTCCATCGCTTTATTTTTTGGTAAAGGCTATGAATCTGCCGATGATTGGGCAGCACTTTTTGGATCAGCTTTTATTTTATACAATAGCTATTTAATTTTCAGACCTGCATTAAGTGAAATCATGGATGAGCATATATATGACGACACGATTGAACTCATTCGTTTCAATTCACTGAAAGTAAAAGGAGTGATTGATACTGAAAAATGCCATGTCAGAAAAATAGGAATGAGCTATCATGTTGACCTACATGCCATAGTTGATAGAAACATTTCGGTGAGAGATGGACATGAGATAGCACACCAACTAAAAAACAAAATATTGGAAGAGCTGCCAGATATAGCCGATGTGTTCATCCACATCGAACCTAATTAAGCTGATTAATATACCTTTCTATCCTTTTTACATCTACCAAAAACACATTTCTATGTAATTCGTTTCTCAGATTTGTAGTATAAAATTTCAAAGTTGAATAACAGAAATGATTTTACTTATCCTTGCTATTTAAGTTCAATTATTCAAATTTAAGATGCTTCACCGACTCACCCGATTGACTCAATTCAATAAGAGCATCAATGCCGATTTCTAGGTGTTTCTGCACAAATTTTTCAGTAACACTCTTATCGCTTTTAGATGTCTTAACCCCTTCTGGAACCATAGGGTTATCGCTTACCAAAAGCAAAGCACCCTTAGGTATACTGTTTACAAAACCCACTATAAATATGGTAGCTGTTTCCATATCAATAGCCATTGCCCTGGTTTTTTGCAAATAGTCTTTGAACTCATCATCATGCTCCCAAACCCTTCTATTTGTAGTGTAAACAGTACCTGTCCAATAATCCATGTCATGCTTCACAATAGCTGAAGAAATGACCTTTTGCATCCTGAATGAAGGCAGAGCAGGAATCTCGGGCATAATATAATCATTGCTTGTACCTTCACCCCTTATGGCGGCTATAGGCAATATCATATCACCTAATTTGGTTACCTTTTTCAGACCACCACATTTTCCTAAAAACAATACAGCCTTAGGCTCAATGGCCGAAAGCAAATCCATAACCGTAGCTGCCATCGCACTTCCCATTCCAAAATTAATAATGGTAATATTGTTTGCTGTGGCCGACCTCATTGGCTTGTCATCACCTTTAACCACTGCACCAAAACGTTCGGCAAACATGTCTACATAGTTTTGAAAATTTGTAAGCAATATATACTGGCCAAACTCAGATAATTCAATGCCTGTGTATCTGGGTAACCAATCTTTTACGATGTCTTCTTTGGTTTTCATAATATATTTAAGTGTGTAGGTTTTTAGCTAATTATTAAAACTGAAATTTTACCAATAGGCAATCAATTTCTTTGAGCGTGAAAATAAATATTTTATATGAAACTCCTAATTTTCATCCATATCCCCTGCCCTACCTGCTCTTACATCAAACATGCTACTCATTAAATCTTTAAACTCAAATCCGCTTTGCAAAGGATGTTTACTTAACTGACTAAATTCCGATAATCCATGTAATACAAACTCCATCATCAATAATTTATCGGCTTTGGCGAGCTTAGGAAATGTAGTATCAACCAAGGCAGACAAACCTTCTACTTTATTCAATTCTTCTTCATATCCTCTGTTACTAGCAATATTCAATAAACTGATTACATATCCATCATTAAACCAATTTAACACTTCAGCGTAAGGATTTGGCTTTTTAGATTTTTTAGCTTTTTCTGGATTTGGAAATTTATCGACAAACAAAGTTCTGATTGCCTTACCCAATAAGGTTTGAGCCACATTACTTGCACCTTCCAATTCGCCCTCATACACCAATTCAACCTTACCTGTTATGCTTGGTAATACCCCAAACAAATCAGCAATACGAGCTTCTGTCTTTTTATCTTTGCTTAGGAGCATTCTTCGCTCTGCAGCACTATATAGGTTTTCTAAGGCAGAAATGGTCAAACGGGCAGAAACACCACTTTTCTGATCCACCAATTCACTTGCTCTAGCTTCAAACGAAACCTGTTCTATTAAATCTAATAATAACTCATTCACTATAATGTCTTGACTTTGATTTGGCATTACATGCGCTTCTTGCGAAGTTATGGCTTTAGATATATCTGTAGTTTTTGGATAATGCGTCAATATCTGACTGTCTATCCTATCTTTCAATGGGGTAACAATGCTACCTCTATTGGTATAATCTTCTGGATTGGCAGTAAACACAAACTGAATATCCAAGGGCAAACGAAGCTTAAAACCTCTAATTTGCATATCACCTTCTTGCAAAATATTAAACAATGATACTTGTATACGCGCCTGTAAATCGGGTAACTCGTTTATAACAAATATGCAACGATGACTGCGCGGTATGAGGCCATAATGAATCACTCTTTCATCATTGTAATTTAATTTCAATGATGCTGCTTTGATAGGATCAATATCACCCACCAAATCAGCAATACTTACATCAGGTGTAGCTAGTTTTTCTGTATATCGCTCATCCCTATGCACCCAATGAATTGGGGTATCATCATCCTTTTCCTCTATCAATTTTCTTGCATAATAGGAGATGGGTTGCAAAGGGTCGTCATTAATCTCTGATCCTTCCACTATAGGCATATACTCATCCAACAGATGCAACATCATACGTGCAATACGTGTTTTGGCTTGACCTCGCAAACCCAACAAAATAATATTATGACGAGATAAAATGGCTGTTTGTAGTTGAGGAATTACGGTATCATCATACCCTTTAATTTCTGTAAATACATTCTTACCCTCCTTAAGCATGCTGATGAGGTTATCACGCATTTCATGCTTAACGGATTTAGGTTTATAACCCGACTTCTTTAATTCTCCTAGTGTTTTTATTTTGTTCATCTTTTTTATTGTTACAATCAGAAATTTTGAACATTTAATCAAAATCCTAATTCATTCTATTACTTGCTAATTTTTAATTCTTAATTTCTTATTCGTAATTCTAATTTATCTAACATTCTTTCTTCTATTCCGCTCAAAATCCTCAAACACAAAATCTCCCAATCCATTTAATCCACTGTAATAAGCCTTGCCATTATTAACTTTTGTAAACTCTCTCACAAACTCTTGCAAATAAGGGTCACTAGCTATCATAAATGTTGTAATTGGCACCTTTAGTTTTCGTGCTTGTGCAGCCATAGTAAGTGTTTTATTGATTACCTTTCTATCCAAACCGAAACTATTTTGGTAATACCCATTTCCTTCTTTTAAACAAGTAGGTTTACCATCTGTAATCATAAATATTTGTTTATTGCTCACTTTCCTTTTTCTCAAAATATCCATCGCTAGTTCAAGGCCAGCATAAGTATTGGTATGATAAGGACCCACTTGTAAAAATGGCAAATCCTTAATTTCAATAGGCCATGCATCATTTCCAAAAACTATAATATCTAAGGTATCTTTAGGGTATTTTGTTTTAATTAACTCAGCCAATGCCATAGCAACCTTTTTAGCAGGGGTAATACGGTCTTCACCATACAAAATCATACTATGTGATATGTCTATCATTAATACTGTACTTGTTTGACTTTTATGGTCACGCTCTTTTATCTCTAAGTCGTTTTCAGTGAGGTTAAAACTATCAATACCATGATTTACTTGGGCATTATGAATAGAGGCTGTCATATCAATTTGATCCACACTGTCACCAAAACTAAATTGCCTCAAATCACTAGTCACTTCATCTCCAATACCTGTAAAATTGGTCTTATGATTACCTTGACCAGTTTTTTTCAATTTACCAAAAACCTCTTCCAAAGACTTTTGCCTAATGGTTTGATTGGTTTTAGATGTAACATCAAAATTACCGTTTGAGGGGTTTTCTTTTATGTAGCCTTTGTCTTTGAGGTCTTGAACAAAATTACCCATACCATATTTATTGTCCGTAAGCTTGTATTCACGGTCAATTTGGTTCATCCAGTCCATTGCCTCGGTCACATCTCCATTGGTGTATTGCAACAACTGCATGAAAAGGTTTAGCATTTGCTGAAACTTATCTTCACCATTGGGCGAAGGAAAGTATTTTGTAAAATTAAATCCTATCATTCTTTGCTGCTAATTACGTTATTAAAACCAATAAGTTTTCATCTTAACCAATAAATAATCTGTGTAATTTACAACTTAACTATTTACTTTGCCCTCATGAAAAGAATATTTTTTGCGCTTGTGCTAAGCCTTACTATTATTAACAGCTATGCCCAACAAAAAGTTTGCGTAGCCTTCTACAACCAAGAAAATTTATTTGATACCATCAACGACCCTGATAAAAATGATGAGGAGTTTCTACCAGAGGGCAAATACAAATGGAATACAGAAAGATACTATGCCAAATTAAACAATATGGCTAAAGTAATATCTGCTTTAAACCCAGATTTTCTAGGTATGTGCGAGGTGGAAAGCATTCATTCATTATCAGATTTGATCAACAATAAACAAATTATGGCAAGTAATTACCAGCCTGTTTTTTTTGAAGGACCAGATGAAAGAGGTATTGACAATGCATTAATTTTCAAAAAAACCATTGTAAAAGAAGCAAAAGGTAAACTGTTTACTATTAATCCTGAAGGGTTAGGTGGTGATAAAACGCGAGGCATCTTGTTTGCAAATATCACATTGAATAACAATGAGCATATTTATTTCCTAGTAAACCATTTCCCTAGCCGCAGAGAAGGCGAAAAAGAATCAGAACCCAAAAGATTATATGTGGCAGGAGTTGTAAAACATATATGTGATAGCCTTTATAAAAAAGATGCTAAAGCCAATATCATCGTGATGGGTGATTTTAATGATTACCCCAATAATGCTAGCATAAAAGACGTGATTGGCGCTACAGGTGATATGAAAACCATCCAAGTTAATGGTTTTTTCAATCCTATGTATAGTCTTATGGAACAGGGAAAAGGCAGTTATAGACACAAGGGAGAATGGAACTTTTTAGATCAAATCATAATAAGCAACAATTTGGTAAATAACAAAACCAAAGTTTGCTACAAGGCTAATTCTACTGATATTTTCAAACAAGATTGGATGATTGAAACTGAAGAAAAATACAAAGGTAATCCGCTGCGTACTTTTGGGGGTATGAAATTCCTGAATGGCTACAGCGACCACCTGCCTGTGATGTTGTATTTAGACATCAAGTAAGATGACTGAAATATTCGGAAACCCTCAATTACAATTAACCAAAGATGGTTCTCATACCCTATTTAATGCCCAACTAAACGAAAGCTACCATTCAACAAATGGTGCTTTACAAGAAAGCTTGCATGTTTTTATTGAGGCAGGATTGAAACCACAAATAGAAATCAATTTAAACAATCGCATCCAAATTTTAGAACTTGGATTTGGAACAGGTTTAAATGCCATATTAAGTTATATTGAATGTAATAAGCAACAGGTGGATTGCGATTATACAGGCATTGAAGCCCTCCTTCTTGATTCTTCATTGATAGAACAATTGAATTATTCCGATTGGATGAATGAGGATGAGAAATATATTTTCAAACTAATGCATACCTGCAACTGGAATGAAAAAATAGATTTGAATGACAGATTCTCTTTGCAAAAAATTCATACAAAGATTGAGGATATAAACAGTAATGCCCTTGGGAAAATAACCAATCATTTTGATTTAGTTTTCATGGATGCATTCGACCCTGCCAAGCAACCTGAACTTTGGACTGTTGATATTTTCACAACACTTAATAAAATCATGAAAGAAGGGGCAAGCATTGTGACCTATTCGAGTAAAGGAGATGTGAAAAGAGCCATGCGAGCAGCAGGATTTAAAGTAGAACGACTCCCAGGCCCAATTGGCAAGAGACATATGCTTCGAGGAAAGAAATGAAAAGTGTCAATTCAAAACCCCTAAGATGTTAAACACTTACCATCAAAGAAAAGCAAACATCTAAGTATGAAAAAAGAAATCAGCTATAGGCTAGCCAACATTAGTGATGTAAAAAAACTATCCATACTATTCAAACAGGTTTAT
>CANHJJ010000036.1 GCA_947460565.1 Bacteroidota bacterium | reverse complement strand
ATAAAAGTAAATAGGGTTAATGGTTTCGCCTCAATTACTTTTTTTACATTCTCATCCAATGCTAATTCATAAAATCTATTTTGAAACTCGGAAGAGGATGGGATTTTATCTAATGTTTCTGTGAAGTATTTATATGTTTTATCCGCACACGCCTCTAAAAATACTAATCGTTTACTTAGGTTCTTTAATTTTTTTGTATCCTCAGGTGTTTGGGTTTCAAAATTCCAATTACTTGGAACAATACTAAGGTTTGTTTTACATTGTATGCGATAACCATTAAAGGTAGCATATAAGATAATAGGTGTTTCGGATATACATTTAGCATCCCGCAGTCGAAAGTAATAATTTGCCATAAAATTGAAAATTGAACACTTCAAATATATGAAAAATTATACTCGGGGTACATAACGGGGTACATAAATATTTCATTTTATCTTATTTCTCTTTATTTGACAAAATAAAAAAAAGACCTCAAACCCCTATATCTATTGAGATTTTTACAAAATTAAATAAAATGCAAAAAAGTATATTCGAGTCCCGTCCGCACCGCAAATTATCTTTGGGTAAATTTAAAAGCCTTCATTCTCAACAGAATGGAGGTTTTTTGTTTTTAGTCTATTCTGAAAAGATATTTGTATCCAAATAACCCTAAAGAGAATTTCTTGTTTTTTTCGAATCTATTTTTCTCAACTTAACGAAAAAACTTGCTCCTGCATCTTGATTATTTTCGAACCAAATCTTTCCTCCACAGCTTTCAATCATATTTTTCACAATGGGCAAACCTAAACCCATTCCACTAATTTTAGTACTAAAATAGGGAGTAAAAATATTTCCCGCCTTTTCATCAGATACACCAGTTCCGTTGTCTTTTATTTGAATCCTAATAAATTGTTCTTGAACAATTACTATTATTTCTATTTTTGGAATTTGACCTTCAATTGCTGCTTGAATTCCATTTTTTACCAAATTGGTGACTACCCTATTCAAGTAACCATCATCAAATAAAACATATAACTCCTCCTCACATTCAAGCAATATTTCAGCCTCATCAGTCCCTGCATATAAATCTACAATACCTTTCAAAGATTGATACAAATGAATATTTTTAATCACCGGGTCAGGCATCTTAGCGTAGTTACTAAACTCACTTGCCAATTCATTTAGCGTGTCAATTTGAGTAATAAGCGTTTTGGTAACCCTTTTAAATGTATCTTCTAATTTAGGCGATTTGTCATTCCAAGTTCTTTCAAGATGCTGCACACTTAATTTCATTGGTGTTAACGGATTCTTAATTTCATGTGCGATCTGTTTGGCAATATCTCTCCAGGCTCCTTCTCTTTCACTTTGGGCAAGTATATTGGCACTTTCAGCCAATTTATCAATCATCAAATTATACTGTTCAACTAAATCTCCAATTTCATCTTTGCGCTTCCACTTAATTGGTTCGTTCCTGCCTAAAATAGTTTTCTTCAATTGGTTTTGAATTAAAATAAGCGGATATGAAATGCTTGTGGATATGAGGTAAGCGATGAATCCAATCACAATAAATAAAGCAGTATACAAATTAATAAACCCTACTATGATGCTAGAAATTTCATTAAGCAAATCGGATTGCTTGTTGAAATACGGCAATTGAATATAACCTATCACCTCTTTTTCATTTTTGAATATAGGAACATAGGCTCCAATGTAAGCAAAATTTGCAATCATTTCATTTTGGCTAAACTGCGACTCACGTAAAAAATTGAGGTGAAAAAAGGCATTTGCATGCATTAAATGAGATATAACTCCATCTTCATAAATCTTGTTAGTGGTTGATGTAACCATCTCTCCATTCAAATTAAAAATAGTAATATCCGTTTCGTAAAAGTCAGCTATTTGATTAATAAATGCCTCTGCATCGCTTCTCTTAATAGTATTTAAATCTGATAAGTTTTCACTTTCAATGGTATTAACCACATTGTGAATTTTCTTCATCAATTTTTCACTCTGCTTGTCATTGTATTGATTGCTTATAAAACTAATTGTAAAGTAAGCTGTAACACCCAAGGTTATAAAAACGATTAACACAATTGAGACTTGGATTCTAGTACGAATCAATACAACATCTGGGTCTTTAACAAGTAAAAGCCGGTTTACTAAATTACGTATCCTGATAAAAACAACCGTATTGTAAAAAGTGAACTTCTTTAACTCTCTCCAATTAAAAGCAGCATAGATAGCCAACATGATAATAAGTAATAATGTAAAGAAGGTAAACTCAAGGCTAAACAAACCTAATGGGGCATAAAATTTATCCGCAGATTTACTAACCACCACAAGCATTTGGTCTTTATCCGCATAAAGAAGATGCTTATATTTATCAAGTGTGGTAAACAAATATTGACTATCAGGAACAGGCCAAGTGCTTGTAACACGGTAAGGAAAATTACCACTCTGGCTAACAAGGTTTTTGTCGTGGTAAATGGCATAAGAATAATCAACCTTGCGTTTTTTCGTTTGTCTAAAACCTTCTATCAATAAATCATCAAAACGGTTATCTTCTTGAATCAATTTAGGTTGAAGTTGAATGAAAATATATCCCAATTTTTGCTTACCCATTTTAACAAGAAATTTGGCCAAATAACCTTTTAAATCTGCGCCATTTTTAAGGTATTTAAAATAATTGTCAATGGTGGGAATGGTTTGGTTTTTATAGGCAAAATCAAGCTGTTTAAACGAAAATGGGTTCCGAACTTTGTAATGATTTCCTATGGTATCAAAATCAAAAACTGAAATCTCATAACGACTCAAATGCCCTGTGAAATAGATAAGTCTTAATCGTTTTTCAAATTGGGATTTTAAACTTATCGGATTAATAAAATAATACTTAATGTATTTATCATCCATCAATTTATGTTCGATTGATTTCAGATAATAATCTGTCGTAATATCATTTTGAGAAAGTAATTTATTCGCAAACAATTTTCTATTCTCTTGTTCTTTTAAATAATTCCATCTATAAATTGAAACTGATGAAAAGAAAGAAACACATATTATAAGTAGGAAATAATATTGAAAGCGATTAACTTTTCTGCCAAAATAATTAAAACAGAAAAACACCGCAATTAATATGGATGTTTCCATCAAATGATAACTACCTCTTTCAAAAACATATCTTATAATTAGAGGTTGTAGAAAAGCCAAACATAAAATGAAAATTATCCATTTTAATGGTTTTGATAATTGGCTATTTACGAAAAACCTATATAAATTTTTGGTAGCAAAAAATGAAATGAGAAGTAACAAAACCGAAATGAGAAGTGCAACTATTGTAAAACTATCAATACTATAGATATTGTTAAAATCAAATGAAATTTGAGAATCGAAAACTAAACTTCGTATCGAATCAAAAGCTGAATCTGAAGCCAAAATAGTTACCATACAAAGAGCAACCGCATGAAATATGCTGCCCATTTTATTTGATTGTGATTTATTTCTTACACTTTCAAGTATTAAAAAATACCATAACACAAGCAACACTGTAATCAAAAAATCGCCTAATGAACCTAATAAATTGGATGAAGCATAAGCTTGAGGCTTAAACATATCCATATGGTATAAAAAAACAGGCAAGTGCATGGCTATATTCACATATCTTATTGATGCTGCAATACCAATAAATACCATACTTGTCAATAGGACATTCTTTCTAATATAAAATCTAAAAAGAAGATTGGAGCTTACAAATGATACTATTGAAAAAAGTATAATTAATGCCCAAATAAAGGGTTCATCATTATCTTGACTGTAAAAAATTTGCAATGAAAAAAGATAATTACCTCCACTACTTTTCAAATCAAAAAAATCTTTAATGGGCGAAGGGCTAATAACAGCATCTTTTAAAAATGACAGGTCATGGCTCCACTCATTTTCTAGATATTGATTTTGGTAGGAATAGTTTGTTCGGAGACTATACATCAGTACAAATTTGTATGTACCGTATGGTTGAAAATACACCAAGTAGGATCCATTACTGCTATTGATTAAACTGATGCCAGGCTTTAATTGGCTTAATAATCTCTTTACATTTATGATATTGCTTGTCCAGAGCTGAAGGGTATCATTTTTAAAAACATCAATAATAATTTGATTTTTATTATTAATATCAATCAAATCAATCCATTTTTTTCTTAAATTATTGGTGTCACGTAATTGATTTTGAAATACTTCAACAAACTGAAGTTCCTTATCGTGAATGATAGACTCAGCATTCTTGTACTTATCTTCAATTTGCACATCTGTATTTTCGATATATCTCTGTTCTAAAAGCAGCGATACACATAAGCCTGAAAGGCCGATGAGCAGAAAAAACAAATATTTTGAAATTATTTTATTCAAAACCTTTTAAATGTAATGGCCAGTTTCTAGGTAGTTGTTTACATAATCGGCAACTGCATCTTCAATACTTGTAAAGGCATTGTCATAGCCAATATCATGAAGTTTTTTCATATTTGCCTCAGTAAAATACTGGTAAGTATCTCTTATATCTTCAGGAATATCAACGTATTCAATATTAATTTCTAAGTTCAAAGCTTTGAAAATAGCTTTTGTCAAATCATTCCATGTGCGTGCATGTCCTGTTCCTAAATTGTATAATCCTGAGTGCTTCCGATTATGCAGTAGATACATACACACATCACAAAGATCTTTCACATATATAAAATCTCTTTTTTGTTCGCCATCTTTATAATCATCCCTATGCGAACGGAACAACTTCACTTTACCCGTATTTTTAATCTGATGGTATGAATGAAAAACTACTGATGCCATGCGGGCCTTATGATATTCGTTCGGACCATATACGTTAAAAAACTTCAATCCTGCCCAAAAATAGGGCTGTTTGCTTTGCGACAAAGCCCATTTATCAAAATCATGTTTACTATTTCCATAAGGGTTCATAGGCATCAATTTTTCCAATTCTTTCACATCATCATCATAGCCATTTGCGCCATCCCCATATGTTGCAGCACTCGAAGCATAAACCATAGGAATCCCTTCATTCGCACAAATTTCAAAAAGCTGTTTACTAAAATCTAAGTTTAATAATTTGAAGATAGCCTCATCCTTTTCTGTGGTATCGGTACGTGCACCAATGTGAAAAACGAATTCTGTTTGATTGGCATTTTTTTTCAACCAAGGCATAAAATCTTTGCGTTCAACTTTCAACTTAAAATTCTTGCCTTCAATATTTTTTTCTCTACCTTCAATTACCCCAAAATCATCTACCAATACGATATCACTAAACCCTTCTTGGTTAAGTCTAGCCACCAAGCAGCTGCCAATAAAACCTTCGGCTCCTGTTACTATAATCATTAGGCGAAAGTAAAAAAAAGTACGAATACTTTATGATTTTAGAACATAACCATAAAAGAAATATTACCCCAATCCAAATTTATAGGTAAATAATAGCTAAGGACAAAAAAGAAATTACCTGATTATTGCTAAAAAACATAATTTTTTTGATTGCATTTATCAACCAAAATTGAATTACCTGTGAAAATAAAATTTAATAGCCTAAAACTTCTATTTGTAGGACTATTCCAAAACAAGCTTTTGCTTGTGAACCAAACCATCACAGCTTTTGACAATGGCAATGTATACGCCTCTATTTAAATTTGAACATTCTAAAGTACCGTTTCCATTGAGAATAGTGCTTAAACATAAACGACCTTGAATATCATATAAACTAACTTGGGCGTGCAATAGATTGTTTCCCGAAACATATACATTGGCTGATGCCGGATTCGGCTGGATTCTAATTCCATTGTTAGTAAATAGATCTTCAATTCCGCTCAAAGTAGCGTCTTTACTTAAACTGGCATATTTCAAAATCCAGTTGTCATTATCAAACACGATTGAATTAATGGTTCTACCAATATTGAAATTATACATATTTTTCGCCTCCCCTTGTTGAACATAAATAGTGGTATCACCAGCAGTGCTTTTAATTAAAAAAGGCAAAGGTAACTGAAACAAATTAGATGGATCAGCAGTATTTGATTGTTCGACAGCTAATATAAAATTGCTTCCGATTTGGTTCCATTTTACTGTATAACTTGGAATGCCATTGCCATAAATCCACTGGCTAAAAAAGTAGTTATAATTCTTTCCACTCAGTTGGTTTACCAATTGGTTCATATCAAAAGTAGAAGCATTTCCATTTGCATTCTGAGTTTGATATTGTCTACAAACTTTGAAAAACAGGCTATCTCCCAATAAATAATGTAAAACACGAATAGCCGATCCTCCTTTGTTATAGGTAATATCACTAGAGAAAATCCTATTAACATTCGTGGTATCGGTTACATATACATTACCATCCGATTTCTTAGCGTCATTAAACATGGAGTTTAAAACAGTAGTAGTATTTGATGCTGCTGTTAAATATTTAGCAGCTAAATACTCTGAATAGGTGGCGAATCCTTCGTTTAACCAAATGTCTTTCCAAGTGGCACAGGTAACATTATCACCAAACCATTGGTGCGCCAACTCATGCGCTACTATTCCAAAATCCATAACACCCAAACTTGTCATGGTTTGGTGCTCCATACCTCCTGAAAAGGGCGCCATTACATGTCCGTATTTTTCTTTATAAAATGGATACAAACCATACAAATCTGAAAACAATTCAAGCAAAGGAACGGTGGCATTGATGCTGTTAACATTGTTTGTATAAGCCTTTGGATTTGAATAAATATAATGTTGTATCAAAATGCTATCTGCTATTTGCTTAGGTTTAGCATAGGCTCTGTATTCGGTATATTGCCCCACTGTAACCATTACCAAATAATAATTCATTTTGTATCTGGTTTCCCATCGATAAGTACTTTTACCATTAGGTCTCGATGTAATGCTTTTTAACAATCCATTTGCACCTACTTTGTTAGTGCTATCGGTTGTCACAGAAATAAAAACAGAATCTATTTTATCTTGCAATGACTGCTTGCAAGGCCACCATTCGTATGCACTGTATGGTTGACTTAAACTCCAAGTGATTTGATTTGCATAAGTTGGAGAAGCTTTGTTGCTAAACCCATTTCCAATGGCTGCACTTGCGCCACTCGGAGGTGTGCCATGGTAGTATATTTTAACTTGTAAAAACTGGTCCAAAGCATAAGATGAATCTAAAAGAACCAAAGCCACATCAGTAAGTCTAACAAAATTTAACTTTTGATTTTTGGCACCTAAAACTGAATCTAAAATCAAACTAGCATGCAATTGAAACATAAATGTATCAAGTTTAAAAACCTTAGATTTAGCGAGGGTCGTTACGCTTCCTGAAATATAGGTAGAGGTTCTTTCTACATTTAAATCTAGTTCATGGAAGATTACGTCATATCTTTCCATAATGTTCATTTGCTCATTACTAGCATTGGATTTATTCAATAAAATTGAATGTGCTGCTCTTTTAGAAAGCGAACATTGGTGCTGAGCTTTACTTTTATAATTAACAAATAATGTAAGGACCAGAAATAAAATAATAATTTTACGACTAGGTAGTTGATTTATCATCCTCCAAATAAAGACCAAATAATCAATATTGTGCTAGCAGGAATAAAAAATTACTAATTGCTTACTTTCTATGGGTAAGCAAGCAGAAATCAATTATTAAAGCGCACCATTCTTAATATCTTCCACCACGTTTGGGTCTAACAAAGTAGTAATATCCCCTAAGTTTTCTAATTCGCCTTCAGCAATTTTGCGCAATATTCTTCGCATGATTTTCCCACTTCTGGTTTTAGGCAAACCTTTTACAAATTGAATCTTATCGGGCTTAGCAATTGGACCAATGATGCGAGTAACAGTTTGCAAAATATCTTTACGCGTTAATTCATCATCACTGTGGGTATTGTTATCAATCACAA
The DNA here is from genome assembly GCA_947460565.1 of Bacteroidota bacterium. GTDB lineage: Bacteria > Bacteroidota > Bacteroidia > UKL13-3 > UKL13-3 > RGVD01. Next base: position 4,153 of record CANHJJ010000036.1, on the reverse strand, counting down.
ATGCATATATACCTTGACCTTTCACATCATGGGGATAACCAACTACAGCACTTTCAACCACACCAGCGTGCATATTGATGGCATTCTCAACCTCTGCTGTTCCTATTCGATGACCGCTTACATTCAACACATCATCTACCCTACCTGTGATGCGATAAAAACCATTTTCATCTTTGATAGCCCCATCACCTGTAAAATACAGGCCTGGATAAGTTGCAAAATAATTGGTTCTGCAACGTTCATGATCACCATAGGTGGTCCTTAGAATGGCTGGCCAAGGTGCTTTGATACATAGGTTACCTTTTAACATCCCATTCTCATCTTTTTCTGTGACTTCATATCCTTTGTCATCCACCAAAATGGGCTGTACTCCTGGCATAGGCAAAGTTGCCCAACTTGGTTTTGCAGGGGTTACTCCTGCCATATTACTGATCATACAAGCACCTGTTTCAGTTTGCCACCAAGTATCTACTATAGGACAATTCTTCTTACCTACGTTTTCATTATACCAATGCCAAGCTTCTTCATTAATAGGTTCTCCAACGGTTCCAAGAACTTGCAAACTACTTAGGTCCTTTCCTTGCAATGGCGCTAACCCAAATCCCATCAAACTTCTAATGGCTGTTGGCGCAGTGTATAAAATATTAACTTTGTGTTTTTGAACAATATCCCAAAAACGACCTGCATCAGGATAAGTAGGTATACCCTCAAACATTAGCGATGTGGCACCTGCACTTAAAGGACCATACACAATGTAGCTATGTCCTGTAATCCAACCAATATCGGCTGTACAAAAATGTACTTGCCCTTGCTTGTATTGAAAAACATTATTGAAGGTATAATTCGTCCAAAGCATATAACCTGCACTTGAATGCACTACCCCTTTTGGTTTGCCTGTAGAGCCAGAAGTATATAAAATAAACAATGGGTCTTCCGCATCCATTTCTTCTGCAGGAAAACTAACTACACCATCTTTTTCAACTTGGTGTTCGGCAAATTCCATTTCATCTTCCCACCACACATCACGACCTTTTATCATAGAAACAGGAGTACGTGTACGTGTGTAAACAATTACTTTTTTTATGGTTTTATTTCCAATTAAAGCATCATCAATCACACTCTTAAGAGGAATTACTTTATCACCACGAAAAGCTCCATCACAAGTAACAATAAACTCAGCTTGCGCATCATCCAACCTATCTGCAATGCTTTGGGCAGAAAACCCCCCAAAGATAACACTATGAATTGCCCCAATCCGAGCGCAACCTAAAACAGCATAAGTTAGCTCAGGCACCATGCCCATATAGATACAAACCCTGTCACCTTTTTTCACGCCATTATTTTTTAGTACTTGTGCAAACTGACAAACTCTTTTATGCAGACGGTTATAGGTAACAACCCTTACTCTTTCTTCTGGATGATTAGGTTCCCAAATAAAGGCAGGTTTCTCGCCCATAGTTTCTAAATGTCGGTCGATACAATTCTCAGTAATGTTTAATTTACCACCTTTAAACCACTCCACTTTAGGTTCAGTAAAATTCCATTCCAAAACCTTATCCCATTTTTTTCTCCAAGTGAAATTCTCAGCAATTTCCCCCCAAAACTGTTCAGGATTATCAATACTTTTTTGATATGCTTCTTTGTATTCATCGAAGCTATTTATACGATATGATTGACTCATTTTCTGTTTTGTTTTTTTACAGAACGAATATATAAGAAATTCTAAAAAATGAAAATGCGATTTATAAGACAAGTATCATTAAATAGTAGCGTTTTATGGATTAAAAGATTTGCTTACCTCCCGAAAATATAGAAGCCTTAACATAAATTAAAAAAAGTCCACAGATATTATTTTCTGCGGACTTTTGACTGTATTAATCTAAATTAAGCCTCTATTAAAGAACGCTTATATAGATGATGAAAAAACATAGGAATGTAAAATGAAATCAAAATCACAAAGCCCAAGAGCATCATTACATTCGCTCCTGGCATATAAAAAGATTTGAATAAACTACCCAGTGAAATTAAAAAGGCGGCTGAGTTTCCTGAGACAATCCTTGCCATTTCTTGTTTAGATAATTTAGATTTATTTCTAATTGCATTGACTAATAATATTAGGCAAGTGATAAATAAAAAACTAAATCCCAAAATGTGAAAAACCCTTGCCCCGGGCCAATTTAAGGTGCGGAACAAAAAAGATAGCGTGATGGTGCTTGCAGCAAAGAAGCCACTTAGATACATGATTTTTTTCATAACGATTTGATTATTTAAATTTAACAAAAAAATTAATTCCTCTTCAATTTCAATGGTACCATTGGGACTAATGGAATTCCATGCTTTGGTATAGGCCTCATCAAAACTGCGCCCTTTGTCCATCTCTTCTTCCACTATACAACAATAATGATCTATCAAATCAAGAATGATAGATTCATTTTGTAGGCCCGACTTGCGAAGTCTTTCTTCAATAATTTCTACATGTGTTTTACTAAATACTGGCATGACTCAAAATTTTATTAGGGTTTATTATAGCATGGATAGTTTGCAAAAAACTCAACAATTCTTCTGATGCTGCTTTGGATTCTTTTTTACCTTTGGTAGTAAGCTTGTAATACTTTCTTGTTCTGCCACCAACTGCTAACTCTTCACTTTCAAGCAGACCATCAGCCTCTAACTTGTGTAAGGCCGGATACAAAGAACCCTCTTTAATTAAAATCTTACCTCCACTTGTTTCCTTTATATGTTGGGTTATTTCATAACCATACATTTTCTTATTCTCGGTAAGTAGCTTTAATATAATGGGACCCAATGTTCCTTTCAATAATTCTTTTTGTGTAAACGACATGATATATAGATTTATAATACATCACAAATCTATGTATTAATTTTTAAAATGCAAGTTTTTCTATAAAAAAATTCAAATACTTTATAGTAAAGTAAAAATCCGAGTCAAATTATAACAAAAGTATAAACATAAAACTCAAAATAAATACCTGGCTTCCATTCTACCAATATGTATCATATCTGAATTACCTGATTGACGACCATCATAATTAATGTTCAACTGAAGACTCTGACCAATGCGTTGTTGAAGGCTAATATTCCACAATTGATTTTTGCCTACGATAAAACCTTGTAACATATCATAAGCTAAATTACCACTAGCTTCTCCTGTATAATTAACCTCATAGTAGCTATATCTAATACTCAACACACCGACTTGTGTGATGTTGTATCTTCCTTCAGCACCTAGTTCACTGATATTTCCTTTCTGCCCTCCAAATACATCTTTATTAAACCCTTCAAAATAGCTATAATTAAAACTTGCTCTAAAATTTGTTGTGGCTTGGTAAATCAATTTGGGCTTAAATTCATTGTAGTTATAATTGTAATTATTAGAACTGAAAAATTGTGAAGAAAGTGAACGATTGCCAGTATTTAGGCTGGCATTTACACTCCATTCTCGGCTAAAATTCCACCTAAGATTTATCCCCCTTTCATTTCGCTCTCGTGATTCAATTCCATTGGTTAAATAAGAACGTGTTTTATTGTCTTGGTAATTTATATCAAAGCCAAATACCGAATGACTGCGATTGAAAAACAAGCTATTTTTAACCAAAGAAGCCAAACTTATCAGTGACGTATCAAGTGTATTTGCAAAGGGATTGATAAAGTCAAAATTACTTGATGCCAGTGTTTTACGATCAATCTTTAAGGCGGTTTGGTTATACCATTTGGCCATAAATTTCTGCCATCCTTTGGCGTTGTTCCAAATTGCTGCTGGGTTTATATTTAATGTTTGATTGAATTGGTTAGTGTTAGTCCTAACAAGTGTGGTAGTTGGTAAAAACACCCTAATATAATTGGCCAAATTTCTATCAGCAAATGAGGCAATCACAAATTCATTTAGTTGTTGTTTGCCGTCACCATTAAAATCCTTCCATACATACAATCCTTGTCCAACCGGTACTTCCAGGTATTGGTAATCCCTGCGTAATTCATTGCCCGAACCTAACTGAAAATATGTATTGGCAGTAAACACACGCCTTAAAAAGCCATAATCATATTCTATCCGAGTGAGCAATGTTTGTTCAGGTTTCAGCTTACTAAAGGCAGCATCCTTAATACTAAATTCTCGGTATGTAAAATCGATATT
>CANHJJ010000035.1 GCA_947460565.1 Bacteroidota bacterium | reverse complement strand
TCTATAATACCGGTCAACTTAAAAAAGGTGTTTGGAAAGCCACATTCGAATGGAAGATAGGCGAAAAGTTAATGGCTTCAGAGAAAAACATTGAGATAAAATGATCTTCATTACCGCTTTTCTCACAGGCCTATTTGGCAGTTTTCATTGTGTGGGTATGTGTGGACCTATTGCATTGGCTACGCCTAATATTGGGCAAAGCTTTTTCGAAAAATTACTTGCTAAACTTTTATACAACCTAGGTAGGGTTTTTACCTATGCCATGTTGGGCCTTCTACTGGGAAGTTTTGGTATGGGTTTAAAATTGGCAGGTCTGCAACAAAGCATCAGTATTGGTGCAGGAGTTATCATCATCCTAAGTGTATTGCTTAGCTCCAAATGGCTTCATTCATTCACGGGTAATCCCTTTTCAATAATTAAAGGACAAAGCATAACAAGGCTCTTTCAAAAGAAATCATACGCAGCCTTGTTTCTTATTGGTATTTTAAATGGGTTATTGCCATGTGGTTTTGTTTACATTGGATTGGTGGGTTCGGTGGCTACGCAAGATGCTTACCAAGGGGCTTTGTTTATGGTCTTGTTTGGCTTGGGCACCTTGCCTTTAATGCTTGGGGTTTCAATGTTGGGGCAGTTTCTATCTTTAGATCTGCGCAGACGCATCAATAAACTTACGCCTGTATTTGCCATCATCATTGGTTGCGTGTTTATCTTGAGAGGTATGAACTTGGGTGTGCCTTACCTAAGCCCAAAAATCCAGCAAGAACAAGGACAGGTGGACGTTTGCCATGAGCCTGGGAAATAATCCTATAAATTAAGTCTTTTCAATGCTTTGTGAAAGGTTGGTGACAAAAAACTGCTCCTTATATGGTTGGTAAGGCTGCGCTATACAACAACCATTGGCAAAGCCTGCTGCTTGAAAAAAAGATAAAAAGCATACTAAAAATAAAGTGTTTCATGTTTAGTTTAATTGCAACTTTTACACAATAAAAATATACCACCAATTATCATAACAATTCCCATTATTATACCTCTAAAATTATATGCTGAGGTGTCATTTTCATCAGCTGGATTTGCTTTAGTAAACCATAAGAGTATTATGCCAAATACTATAAGCCCACAAGAAATATAAAAATTATTCATATTCAATTTATTCGTTTTCAGTTTCAACCTTATCTATTGCCTCATCGTTACCCACTATCCTTAGAATTAGCGAAGCGCTCTAATGATTTACAATGAAATGAAGTGTCTCCGACATGGGTTTCTAAAAACATCAGTTTAAAAATAAATATAGTTGCAGCGATTTGCAAACTCTATTTTCATTTTTAATCCGTAGTCCCCTCTGCAATGGCTTGGCGGAGACTACGGATAGTAGGGCTTAGCTATAAACAAAGTCATAACAAATATTTATCAAATTATTGCATTTTGCCATCATCTGCAAAACTGTAATATGAATCTCCTGCAACAATGATGTGCTCAACTATAGCAATCTCAAGCATCCTTCCTGATTCAATCATTTTCTTAGTGATGCTAATATCTGCATGACTCGGCTGTTTATTTCCCGAAGGGTGGTTGTGGCACAAGACAATATTGGTAGCCAAATGATCTATTGCCATCTTAAAAACAATCTTAGGATCAACAATGGTAGAGGTTATTCCCCCTCCACTCACTCTTTTGGCAGCCAAAAGCTGCAAACGGTTATTGAGCAATAGTACCCAAAACTCTTCATGAGGTAAATCTTGTAAGTAGGGTAAAATCGTTTCGAAAATGCGCTTGCTGCTATTGAGCAAGGGTTTCTCTTCTGTAGCGGTATTTTTCCTTCTACGACCCAATTCTAATGCTGCCACAATAGCAATGGCTTTGGCCTCTCCTATTCCCTTAATCTTCTTAAGGTCTTTGATGTTAAGTTGCGCCAAATCATTTAGGTTGTTGTTGGCGGCAGCCAATATCTTTTTACCTAAATCAACTGCAGATTCTTCTTTGGTGCCCGTAGCAATCAAAATAGCTATCAATTCAGCATCACTCAGGATATGTCTGCCTTTTAGCAAAAGCTTCTCACGTGGTCGATCGTCTTCGGCCCATTGTTTTATGCCAAAAGGTTTGTTCTCTTCAGTCATAAAACAAATTAAAACTTATTTATTGCACAATGCAAGTCCCTCTTGGGCAGATTTGCTGCTGGGCGTGTTTATTAAGGCTCTTTCAAACAAACTTTTTGCTTCTGTTTTATCGCCAAGGGCATAGTTGTTCCAAGCGCTCATCAATAGACAATCATAGTCAAAAGGATACATTTGAAGAACAGTGTCAAAATGTTTTTGTGCCGAAGCATGGTTTTTTCGGTTGTAGTAAATCAATCCTGTTCTATAATTCACCAGTGTGTTTTTAGCATCTATGGCAAGTATCAATCGGTATTGATTCAACACTTCATCCCATTTATTTTGTGCTGATAAAGGATATACCAAACCCAATTTGGCTTCGATAGAATAAGCATGCAATACAATGGCTTTTTGGTAGTAATCAACAGCATCATTGTATCTACCAACCTCATATAATAACCAACCTAAACGTAGGTTCATCTCATACGACTTGGCATCATATACAGCTGTAATTTCATCAGCAGCTTTTTGGTATTGCTTGCTGTTTTCAAGGGTGTAACTTTTAGAGAAGGCATTCTTAATGGCTTCTGCATTCTGAGCAACGGCAATGTGCAAGCTCAATGATAATAGGATGGTGATTAAGGTTTTCATAAATTGTATTTGATTCCGATAGCGAATAAATGATTGTTATAATTGTTGTAAGTGGTTTTATAGTTAGTGGCATCACTATAAGTAACATAATTGCTTTGTCTTAAAGAGTACCTATAGGTTAGGTGCAAGATAAGGTTTTTGCTCATGGTATAAAAAATAGTGCTACCTGTTCTGTAGATGGTTTTATCTGTAATATTGTTTACTAGTTGTCCGTTCATCTCGGTGGTATTGGTCAAATCTCCGTAGAGCGCATGTGCTGAAATCCATAGTTTTTTATAGGCTTTAAATATAGATTCAACACTTGGGATATAACGTACATCAATGTTTTGATGGAACATTGTTAACTGAGCGGAAAAAGCCAAATTGGTATTACCCTTTGGATACCATGTGGCATAGGCAATACCTTGCATCTGATTGTTACTATTAAGATTTGAATAGGATACCGAAAGGCCAAGTTTGAATTTTCTAATTTCTTTTTCAATAGTAGTGCCTACAAGATAGTTTACATTGCTACTAGTTGATGATGTAAAAGTATAATTGGTGATTACAGCAAGATTTGTGTCAACGATGTATGTAGTATCTTTAGAATTTATGGTGGTATATTGATTAAAAATAAAATTTCCAAAGAGCTTTAATGAATACATCCTTGGTAACACAAAAGAAGTTTGAAAATAAAATTGCTGTTGACCAATCTTATTGTCAATGATATGAGTGGTGTCTGTTCTTGCATCTAATAGGGAATAGATTTTAGCTTGTATTTTTTCTTCTCTATTGGTTTGAATGGCATCACATCCCAAACTGATATGCATAAAACGATTCGCTTGAATGCTTAGTCCTACTTGGGCAAAACTCAAATCTCTATTCAAGATTTGTTGTCCGTATTCTTCGTTATTAATGATGTTGTTATTGGCATTTAAAGAATAGTTATCGTTTGTTTGGTAACCGCCACCTAAGTCAATGCTGCTAATAAATGTATTCTTTGGAATTAAATAATACTCCTTTTCTTCATCCGAAAACAAAGCCGCATAATACCTTGCCCTTTGGTAATTGGCGGTATTCAAATAATCGTAATACAACATCAATCTTGCATCCACATCCAGAGTGTTGTTTTTATAAATTTTATGATAATGGCTTGCAGATGTTAGATAATCTTTCTTCATAAAATAGGCATAAGCCAAACGCTTTCTAATAGCAATGGTTTCAAAGCCTTTGTTTATTGCTTCTTTCGCATTCATTATTAATCCGGCCCAATTAGCATTCAAATAATTATCGTATGTTACAGAGTCATAATTGAACTGAGGTATACTATCAACTGTTTGGGCTTGAATTTTTAAATTGGTAGAAAAAATAATAATCAAAATGATTATTGTGCTTCGCATAGGGCTATCGTTTTTTTATTGTTTTCAATGACCTCGATTTTATCGAAACCATCCGAATTAAGTGATATTGTGTAATTGTTTTTATGTAATATTAGATTAGCCATTCTCGTTTCTGAGGATGATTTCAACTCAATTTTTGAGGTGTAATGCATATCATCGGCAAAGGCATACACCATGTTGTATTTTGATTTAACTATCTGAACAAAAGGAACCGTTAGGTCTTCAAACCATTGTACAATAAAATTAGTTTTATGAAGCATGGGATATTTTTCATCAAGGCTCAATTCTGAATAATAACCCAAAAATACTTTATAACAACTTAGGTAAAAGTGATATAAAAACGACTTTCTATTTCCTTCAAAATGATTGAACCTAAATACTACACCATCATTCTCAACCCTAGCTAAACTATTGGTTTCAGGGCACCAAATGTTAATACGGTTCCAGGCATCTGTATACACCTCCCAGTTCTCAATATTACCGTTCCAATTCCAACGTAATTTCTTGCCCGGAATAAAATAAAAGGCCGCTTTCAACAATGGGTTTATTTCTGGATTTAGAATGGTTTGACCTTCTTTGGGCACTTCAAATATCTTTAAATCAAACTTCTTGTTTTCTTTAACGATATAGGAGGCTATGGGATAATCAAAAGTTTTTGCACCCAAAACAGGAACTGTTTGCAATTGAAAATGGATGTGGGGCTCAGGTGAACGACCCGAACTGCCACACAATGCAATAGGTTCGCCACGTTTCACATAATCACCTACCTTTACTTTAAAGCTCTCTTTTTTGATGTGTGACACTTGAGAATACAAACCATTTCCATGATTTAAGATGATGCTATTACCCCAATTTTGTTTGGTGTTTACATCGGCTATTTCGTTGTCATCAATATTGTCTACAATGTTTTCCACATAAGCATCTCCTGAAGCAAGCACAGGTTTGTTATAACAATAAAAATCTTCTACCTTGTTACCAGGTAATGTATATGATTTCATCTCATCATCGAGAATAATAAAATCAAGGGCTTTACTCCAATCTCCTATATGTGTAATCTTTCCATCATGTCCTTGACTCAGCATCCACTCACCCCAAAAAGGTAATGAAAAAGGATAGTATTTGTAAAATCTACGATTGTCATTGGATGAAATAAATTCATATAAATTTTTCTCTGGTGATGAATGCTGCCATTCAACTGCATGTATTCTTTTACCGTTGGTTCTCCATTTCAATGCATATAAGAAAAATAAAGTAGTGATGGTAAATGAAAAAGTGAATGCTGGCAAATTAAAAACACTTAACATTTCACTCGAGCCATAGTGAATTAGTGTAACCAAAGGCACAATGGCTATCACCATCAAATAAGACCAAATATTGGGAACAATAAAAAACCCTCCAATGGCTATGGCAAAAAAGATAAAGTTTGATCCCACAAATAGGTTTACCAAATCATTGGTATCAATACCCACAAGGCGATAAATAGAAAATGCAGTTAAAAATCCCAAGCATGCCAAGGTGAAAGAAATGCGAGAGTATAAAAACAAGCCCACAGCTATGATTGCACCCACCAAGAAATTACTTTGAAAGAACACAGCTCCTAAGGAACGACAAAAGATAACAGCCATCTTTGGCACCTGCAACAGGTTCACTTGGTTAACTTTGAAAATATAATCGGACAAAAAAGGATATGAACCCACGTGAAAAGGAAGCAGATGTGTAAAAAATTTTGCAGCCAATATGATTAACCACATGGAAAACAAAAAGGGCAAACCCATATATGGTAATTGATACTTTGATAGAAAGCCATGCAAACCTATTGATAAAATTAAACACAAGGCACTCATCATAAAAAGCATCAAAAAGAAAACCGAGTTCATTTCAAACAATGAACCCAATCCCATTCCTACCATAGCACTGTTAAAACCATAAGCACCTTCACGAATGGTATGTGGATTTAAGGTAAAAATATCGGCCATGATATTGGTGATAAGCACCGCCAAAAGGCCTGATATACCAATAACTGGATTGACAAAGGAAGCAAGCATCAACAGCAGACCATACCAAGAGCTACGTGCAAAAAATATCTGCGAATAACTATATAGTATGCCGTGCCATTGTCTATCTATGATTTCCTTCCACCTCACAATACAAGTGAATTATAATTTAAATGCATTTAAATGTGCCGGTATTGACTCCAAATCAGTTAAAGTTTCAATGGTTTCGTTTTTACGAATCAAATGAACTTCACCTTTCATATCAATCATAACCACATTAGGTCTCATGGCAATAAACTGCATCCACTGGGTCATGTTATAAGCACCCACCTTATGCACCACCACATGATCGCCTCTGTTTAAGAGTGGCAAATTAACACTTTCGCGCACTTTGTCAATATTCATACACAATGGCCCATAAACCACCATGTCTTCTGAATGGTGTGTAAACTCTTGTGCTGGAGATATTTTATGCTCGTACCAAAACGCAGTAAAAAGGATGTTAACACCAAAATCCATAATGGTAGCCCTTCTGCCGTCAGCTAAGCGTTTATTGGCCAATACACTTCCTACTAAATATCCTGCATCATCAATCAAAGCCCTACCTGATTCAAGCATCAACAAAGGCAATTCTTCTTGTTTGAAACCATAATTCAAAATGGTTGATGTAATTACTTCAGCATAATCATCAAAACTTGGGCTGATATCATTACCTGGCAAATAAGAACCACGTAAGGTATTGGTTGATGCAAATCCCCCTCCCATATCAATATATTGTATGCTTTTGTTCCATTTAGCTTTGATGTTCATAGCCAAATCACAAAGCTTAGAAGCTGCAATTCCGTAAGCTCCAGCAGTCAACATAAAAGTTCCAATATGGGTGTGTAATCCTACCAATTCCATCTTTTCACAATTCATAATTTTGGTGATGGCATTCCAAGCTTGGTATGATTCGTAGTTAAATCCAAATCGATCCCACAACGGATATACGCCCACATCCATATTTACCCTGATGGCTACTTTGGCTTTTTTCTTTGATGTTTCAACAATCTCTATCAAATCATACAACTCGTCAAAATGATCGATGTGAATGGTAGATTCATTTTCGATAGCTTGCTTCAATTCCGCAATGGTTTTATCAGGACCATTAAATAATATTTTGTTTCCTGGTACACCATTTCTGATGGCTTTCTCATACTCGAAACCACTTACGACTTCAGCCCAAGCACCTTCTTGGTGAAACACTTTACATACGGCATCCAAATAATTGGTTTTGTAGCTCCAAGCAAACTGCACTTTTGGGTAACGGGTTTTGAAAGCACGCAAGGCAGATTGGTATGTTTTGCGGATGGTACGCTCTGATATTACAAAGCAAGGCGAGCCATATTGCTCAATAATGCGTTTTACGGGAACAGTATCAATATGCGATGTAGGCTGGTATTCGGTACGGGTACCAAATTTGTTCATCAGGCCTGCATTCATCTTACGAATCATAGGACGTTCGTAGCGTAATTTTTCTTTTGTTTCGGTTGACATATCTTTTATGATTTAATTTTTTTGAATACTATTTTTTATAATGGTTTAATTTTCGCCAAAGGCTGAAAAGTGTTGGAACTGCTCAATGTCTATGATCATATCCCATGAGTAACGAATGAAGGTTTTGCCTACTTCGTAAGTTTCATAAGGTTTCACTTTTTCGCCCATTGCTAATTTGACCAAGGCAGCAGGTTGATTTTGACCCGCTCCAACAGTTAGATAAATCCAAGCTGGGAAGCGAGGGTTGATTTCCATGAAGTAAGGACGACCATCGGTGGTAACCATCAATTCCAACTCAAAACCTCCACGCCAATTGGTAGCTTTGATAAAGTCTTTAGCCAATTTTACCAAACGGCTGTCTTCAAGTGTCACACCCGCCCAAGCCTTGCCCTTGTCTGTAATAAATAACTTGCGCATAGGCACTGCCGAAACTGTTTCGCCATGTCCATCGCCCAAAGCAGCTACATTTATCTCGGTGCCACTGATGTATTCTTGCACAATAATGGGTAATCCCCATTTGGCTTCTAATTTATGAAATGCTTTTTGAGCTTGGTCTAATGTTTGGCAAACCACTGCCTCGTAGTACTTACCTTTCACCACCATTGGATAGTTGAAATGTGCTGCTACAGCAGGCAATTCCGATACATTGTAAATGGTTTTATCCCTTGGCACATAGAAACCATGCTTTTGGCAAAATGCATATAAATTTACTTTATCCCTTGCTTCAAACTGCTCTGTAGTGGGCATGTAAGTGTTTATACCCATCTCTTTCAGTTTTGGCGAAAGCTTGATGAAATTATATAATTCAGCATCAAAATTTGGAATTAACACATCTATTTTTTCTTGCTCATTGATATACTCAAGTCGCATCATCAGAGATTCGCTACCTGCCGATGGATAGGGTATCTGATAGGTTTTATCAGCAATGCCATCCATGTATATTCCTGGCTCAAGAGCTTCGTATGAAAGACCAATGATGCGAACATCATAGCCCTCCAACTCGCGCACACCACGTGCCACCGCTACACCAGGTCCGGGACTGTCAACAGCATTTAAGCCTGTAACAGCCACAGTAATTTTTTTCTTACTTCCCATCAGTGCTTAGTAAATAGTTATCACCTAACTCTTGTATAAACTCATCATAGTCTCTTTCGATTGTTGATTTTTCAACATCGTATTTAGCTTGTAAAGCCTTCTTAATTTCGTCACTCGTTTTATTTTGTTTCATCAAAGTGATGATGTCGGTAGCAACTAAATTACTTGAGAAAGAATCCCCATTGGTAGGATTAAACAAATAACCCGATTCGCTTACTGCGATGTTTGTTAGTATTTTCATATTGGTAATGTGTAAATATAAACCTTTCTGTTTTGAGAGGATTACGAAACAAACGTAAAATAATTTGGAAAAAGGGCAAGAGATAATAGGTGAATGATAAAAATGTGTCGGTGTTTGATAGGTTTGTAAGAGAAATCTGACAGAAATAGGGCTGTTTTGATATGCACATGTGAGAATGTGCGGATGTGAGAATGGGGAAATGGAAGATCAAAAATAATTGATAACATTACTCTTAATTAACTAATAGCAGCAGCCATACTTGCCACACTTACTTTACAACCTTCTATTTGCAAGAGTTCGTTGGCACAGGCTTCAATGGTCGAACCTGTTGTTATCACATCATCAACCAACAGAATATGTTTGTTCTTTAACAGCTCGAGTTGGGTAACACTAAAAATGCTTTCTACATTTTGCCACCTATCAAATCGGGATTTCTTGGTTTGGGTTTCGGTGGCTTTATTTCGTATGATACAGCTTGAAAGATTTTCAATTTTCATTGCTTCTGCTAGCCCATTGGCAAATAATTCACTTTGGTTATAGCCTCTTTTTCGCAGCTTGCTTTTATGCAGTGGAATGGCCATCACAGCCTCAATTTTTTCAACATGAATGGTTTCTTTTAGGTTAGACCCATAAAGGAGACCAAGGTATTCAGCAAGTTCTGTATTGCCTTTATATTTAAGTTGGTGCAACATGCGCTGTACTGAACCTCCTTTTTTAAAATATACAAATGCAAAGGCTCTGTTCAAATGCGTTCTTCCCCAAAATATTTTTTCTAAAGAGTTTTCTTTTTCAAGGTGAAAATTTGTCAAGGGCAAATCCAATTGGCAAGCTGTGCAAATGTGTTTTTCGGCAATGAGCAAAGTGCCATTGCACAACACACACAAACGAGGATAGAATAAATTTACCATGCCTTGTATCATACAAATATTGTTTTACACCTCTCCTTCCCATTTAGCAACCACATAGGTTGCCATGCAATTACCAATTACATTTACGGATGTTCTAGCCATATCCATCAAGGCATCCACCGCAAGAATCGCAAAGGCTTTTTGTGGATCTAAGCCTAACGAAGATACCGTAGAAACCAATATCAAGAAGCTGGCACCTCTTACTCCTGCAACACCCTTGCTAGTTAACATCAATATCAAACAAGTGCCTATTTGTTGACCAAGGGTTAAATCAATACCACTGGCTTGTGCCACAAAAACAGAAGCTAAGCTTAAATACAAGGTAGTTCCATCAAGGTTAAAACTATAACCTGTTGGCAATACAAAAGCTACGATACGTCTAGGTATGCCCATCTTTTCAAGGTTCTCCATGGCCAAAGGCAGGGCCGCTTCTGAACTAGCCGTAGCAAAGGCAAGCGATACGGGTTCAGTAATGGCATCCATAAATTTCTTAAAGGGTATCTTAACTATCAAGCCAATAGGAACTATCACAAACAATACAAAAACAATCAATGCTACATACAAAGTAAGCACGAGCAAAAGCAAATTCTTAAGCACCCCAAGGCCCATGCTAGCCACCGAATAAGCCATGGCACCACCAACGGCCAAAGGCGCAGCATACATCACGATGTCTGTGAATTTAAACATCACTTCACTCAGGCTTGAAGTGAAATCTAAGATGGGTTTTTTCTTATCTTCTTTTTTAATCAAACTAACTGCTATGCCAAACAAAATGCTAAACACCACCACTTGCAATACTTGGTTTTCAACGATGGATTTAGCTATGTTCTCTGGAAAAATATCAAGGATAACATCATGTTCTTGCTTTTGAGAAAGTAGTTTATTTGCCCTTTCTATTTGGGCATCTTGGGCTTGCAATTGCACCCCAAAACCCGCACCAGATAAGTTGATAGCAGCAAGACCAATAAATAATGCAATGGTGGTTACCACTTCAAAATAGATAATGGATTTTAAACCCATGCGACCCACTTCTTTCAAATTTGAATGACCTGCAATACCATACACCAATGTAGCAAATAACAAAGGGGCAATAATGGTTTTAATCATACGTAGAAAAATATCGCTTGATATTTTGAATGAGTATAATACCGATTTGAAAGAAATGCCCAATCCCTGCTCAATATAGGTTTGGTTTTCACGGGCATCATTGCCCAACTCAACCCCCAAGATGAGGAAAAAGAAAATGGCTGCGCTCAAGTTGTGGCGCTTGTAGGCATACCAAGCCACAAATACCAAGGTAATCCAACGAGAAAGGATTAAAAACGAGCCTGGTATAGTTGATTCAGGCAACAGATGCATCAGTGCTACAAAAAAAACCAATACCAATATGGTGATGAGTAAATGCTTTGTTTTCATTTCATCAAGAATAGAAAATATTATGGCTTAAAGCAAGAAAGGAAGAAAATTGGTGGATTTTGTCTCTGGTTTGTGTCCTAACTGAGCATATCAATTTTCATATAATGAAAGATTGTCGTGGCTACCAAGCTTAGGTAAAACAAAAAAAGGGGCGCGATACATCGCGCCCCTTACCAAAACACCAATTCAATATACTTGACATTTGACCAAGTTTCTATAAAATAATTTACGGGGTAATCATTATCACCCCATTAATACTATTTAAATCAATTAAAGGATAATCATTAAAATCGATTGAGGCATCGCCATTTAGGTCGAAAGGCAAGTAGCCTAAATCACCATTGATACTGCTGAGGTCTAAGTCTGGATAATCGTTAAAATCAATTGAGCCATCTCGGTTAATATCTCCTGTAAATATCAAAAATATTCCTGTTCCATCATCTACCAAATTATCTCCGTATGCTTTTGCTATGGCATTTGTAAAGTCATAAGTTGTGCTTGCACTAATTGTAACTGGACTGGCAGACCAAACCGTTATTGAGTTTCTGTGGTCAACTACCACATAATATCTGTTGCCATTTACTGAACCCGGAAAAGAAATAATGGCATTTCCTGCGGTATCTAAAAGGCCCTTAATAGTGTGAATCACGTTGAATTGGGTAGTATCTCGCAGTTCAACTGTTATGGTATCAGCTATGCTCATTGGACTAACGCCATCCGCACTAAATGGTGCTGCTATCATTGTACCGTTTCCTAAATAAAGGCCTTGCAACATGGCTTTTAAATGAAAGGCAACCGTACTTGCCGTTACACTTAAGGTTAAGGTAGCAGCACTATCACAACCCGCAGCGTTAGTTAAATGGGCTGTTTGTGTTCCAGCAGCATTAAAGGTCAATCCGTTCCACGAATAAGGTAATTGGCTCGAATTGATAGTGATACTATCTGTTGAACTCGTTGGAACATTTATACTTAAATTCAATGTGGCTATACTATCACAACCTTGGCTGTTTGTTGTTGTATATGT
>CANHJJ010000034.1 GCA_947460565.1 Bacteroidota bacterium | reverse complement strand
TTCCGGGTTTTGGAACAATTACCGCAGCGGTTGTGGAAGATAATAGAATTGGGTCTCCTCCTAACAAACCTTTACCATTAGGCATAACCTGATTGTTCGCATTCCAAACCGTCACTCCGTCTGTATAAAACAATAGTGCCCCTGTTACTCGATCAGCAACTGACGCACTGCCTTCAGTAGCTGCAATAACGCAACCATTAACAAAACTTGGTGGCACGGTATTAAAATCAATAGCACCAAATCTTCCAAAACGCCATTGGCTGTTTTGCTTTTGGGCAAAAGAGTTGCTGCTTAACACCAAAATGATAAATAAGAATAGTTGATTTATTATTTTCATCTTTATCTTTTTTATAGAGCCCATTTCACTGAATTATATCCTTATTTTCAATAAAATATTTAGCTTTAATTTGTTTAAATATAGCTGCAATCTTAATTTAATCAATTTGCTAGACCTTTCATTTAATATAAAATTGCCTATTGATAATCAATCTCCTTTAAACAAAATTAAATCTTTATTGCGTTTTAGCAAAAAGCTGTTGTCTTCTTATATTTTGGTTTTGTGCAAATTGTGAGTTTAACTGAAATCGATCATTAATGAGTGAAGCGTGTATCATCCAGAAATGACATACCTTAGCCAAAAATTAGAGTTACTTAACATTGAAGAGTTTGAACTATGCTAAGAAAGAAATCTAGCTTGCCAAAAGTTGATTGAATTAAAAAAATCGCATAAAATTCTCCAAATCAATCTGCAAATATGTTATTATAGACCTAAAAATTTTGTATTTAATGAAAGTATTTGTTTGATCCATAAACCTATATTTTTTCATCGATGGAGTAAAAGAATTAATAATAAAAGACAATCCGTAACCTAGAAAATATTTCTGTTTTAAATTAATTTGGCTTGCCTACTTTCGCAGGCAGTATTATGTGGGAAATTTTTGGACGAAATATCATCCGTAACAGATTCTATTACTTGATAGGCCTGGGTTTGATAACTATATTCTTTGGCTATTTTGCCAGTAAGGTGCAACTGACTTACGATTTTGCCAAGGTTATCCCCAAGGACGACCCTGATTTTATCGAATACATTAAATTCAAGCAAACCTTTGGCGAAGATGGCAATATTTTGGTGGTGGGTGTTCAATCCAACCAAATCTTTAAAAAGAATTTCTTTAACGATTGGTACAAGCTATCCAATGATATTGAAAGCACTGATGGGGTTGAAAAAGTGGTGTCTTTACCTAAAATATATACCCTCTATAGAAACGATTCTCTTCAAAAGCTGCAACTAAAACCTATTTTAAGCCAAGCCCTAAATACCCAAGCCGAAGTTGATTCATTTAAAAATGTGGTGCAAACCCTCAAGTTCTATCGTGGCTTGTTGTACAACCCTGAAAGCAATGTGACACTTTTAGCTATTACTCTAAAGAAAGACAAGCTCGATAGCAAAGAGCGCATTCCTTTGGTGGCCGAAATAGAAAGAAAATCAGATGAGTTTGGCAAGAAATATGGTTGCGAAATTCACTACTCTGGATTGCCTTATGTGCGCACTGTCATGAGTAGTAAGGTGGCTGATGAGATTAAGATTTTCACCTACCTATCCATTCTGGTAACTGCCATTTTCATTTTTGTGTTTTTTAGGTTTATCAGTGCGGTTATTTTTAGTTTGATAGTGGTTATCATTGGGGTAATATGCACCCTAGGCACCATTGCTCTATTTGGCTTTAAGATAAGTTTGCTCACAGGTATCATCCCTCCATTGATGGTTATTATTGGGATTCAAAACTGTATTTACCTGCTCAATGTGTATCACCAAGAGTTTACCAAACATGGCAATAAAATGTTGGCCATCATCCGGCTGATTTCAAAAAATGGTTTGGCTTTGTTCCTTACCAATGTCACCACTGCCATAGGTTTCTGTGTGTTCAGTTTTTCGGGTAGCGCCATTTTGGATCAGTTTTCTATCGTGTCGGGCATCAATATCATGTTGATTTACCTTATCAGCTTGATTTTTATCCCAGTTGTTTATAGTTATTTGCCACCTCCAAAACCCCGTCATATCAAGCATTTGGACGCTGTGAGGCTGAATAAATTCTTGGATTATTGTAACTACTTAGTGTACAACCGAAGAAAGACCATATACATGGTAACCATTTTGTTGGTTGTTATTTCTACCATTGGTGCTTTTATGGTGGATAACCTTGGCTATGTAGTTGATGATTTGCCTCAACATAATAAGGTGTACAAGGATTTAAGGTTTTTTGAAACCAACCTAAAAGGAACCTTGCCTTATGAGATTAGAATTAACACCAAAGAGGAGGGAGGCATCAAGGATTTTGCTACCTTACAAAAAATAAATAGGCTGCAAAAAGACTTAGCCAAGGTGCCTGAATTTGGAAAGTCGGTATCGGTAGTTGATTTTCTGAAATTTGCCAACCAAGGAATGAATGGTGGAGATAGCAACTATTTTATAGTACCTAGCGTGCTTGATATCAGTGGTATTTTGGGCTATTTGCCAAAAAGCGAAGAAGGTAAAGGCAATATCTTAAAATCTATGGTGGACAGCACCTACACCTCTGCACGTGTGAGTATCCAAATGGCTGATATTGGCTCACAAAAAATCAAATTGCTTAATACCATTATTCAACAAAAAGTGGATAGCATTTTCCCTAAAGACCAATATGATGTGAGGTTAACCGGTACGAGTATGATTTACCTGAAAGGCAATGATTACCTTATAAATAACCTATTGAGTTCCGTGTTTTGGGCTCTATTGCTCAATTCATTTATGATGATATTCTTGTTTGCTTCATGGCGCATGATGTTGATTTCGCTTTTACCAAACATCATCCCATTGATTATGACCATCGGAATCATGGGCTTTTTTCATATCAGGTTGAAACCATCTACCATCATCATCTTCAGCATTGCTTATGGTATAGTGGTAGATTTTACAATACACTATTTGGCCAAATACCGCCACTCACTCAAGAAGCATAATTGGGATATGAAGATAGCCATTCCTGAGAGTTTGAATGATGCAGGTCCTAGTATTATTTATACAGCCGTTGCACTTTTTGCAGGCTTCATCATCTTTGCCGCTAGTGATTTTGGTGGAACTGTTGCGCTAGGTGTTTTAACTTCGTTGGCATTATTATTTGGTATGCTCATGAACCTATTGTTATTGCCAAGCATGTTGCTTTCACTTGAAAAATCAATCAATAGCAAGAAAGAGTTTGATACCACTTGGGTGGATGTTGAACCAGAAGATTAGTATTGCTTTATTGAAACCTTTTGCAAAGCAATTTGAAAACTAGCTAGACATAATGTAATCATCATTTAAACTATAAACTTTTTTCAGGACAAGTCATGACTACAAAGCAATTCCCCTCCTTGGAGGGGTTAGGGGTGGGTTACTTATGATGAAAATTTAGAAATAGTTTTCTGCCCTTGCAGGCGTCCTCGCCTGCAAGTATCTTTGTAACATAATTTTTCTAGCCTTCGGCTAAATCATCATTTATCTAATTATTTTTCCTTTTCCTGTTGAAGCATCAAAATCCCGATGTGTCTGGACAAAATGCTTCTTCCGTACCGATGCATCGGAATCGGAATCAATGTGCCTAATGGTCGTTGAGCGGAGCCGAAACGCCATTTCGACTCCGCTCAATGAACGTTTCCATACCGCTGCTTATGTTTTGCCTCTTAACTTAATCCACTTCACATGGCAAAACCTAAAAGGCTGCACAAACCCTAGCTTGAAATCTTTTTGCACGCACTGCGAAAATCGCTTCGCGATTGGATTGCATCTCATCCGACATTCATAAAATCTGCCAGAAAATGTTTTTGGTTTTTTGTGGGATGGGTTGCTGAGCGGAGTCGAAGCATGTGCAAGCATACTTGAGTCATGCCTATCCAAATTGCTATGACTCTTTATCTCTTGCATGACGGCTTAGTATGCGCTGCAAGAAAAAAGCAAATTACATTTTCCAAGATTTAATGACAGTCTTGTCCCGCTCAGCGGGATGTTTCGTTTGGAATTTATGCTGAGCGGAGTCGAAGTATCAAGACAAAATGAAAGCTACAGAAAACGTTCTTTCATACTATCATTTATCTTATTGTTTATCTTTTTCCTATTAAGGCATCAAAATCCCGATGTGTCGGGACAAAATGCTTCGATTTTCAAGGAGCCTTTAAAATTTTGAAGAATTAGTAAAACAAGGGATTACCTATTCAGTCTCCGTTGCTGTATTCTTCTTTCGATTCTTGTATTTATCAATGATTGATTCAATCCAACTGCCCGATTCTTTCATCAAGTATTTGGCTATAAAAAGTTCAGCAATTTTTAACACCACTTTGCTAATAGGTGAACTGCTCATGCTGCGCATTCCTAGCATAAATGGTAACACATAATCTTGTACTTTGTTTAGGATGTTTTCTTCTTCTTTGTGGTTCTTAAATGGATTGAAACTTGCCCAAATGATACTCCATTTGTTGTCTTGTAAATGGCTTATTTGTGTATTTACCTTTTGTTTTTGCAAATCATGATCTAGTCTTAATTGTTTGATGGCGGCCTGCAAAGAATCGGCATCATATATGGGGTATCTACTTTTCATGGCTAGGCTCCCCTTCAAATATGGTTTTGATAATGCCATTAATGATTGGTTTCTCGATAAGGTGCTTACGGGCTAATAATACAATCATGAACAACACAAAATAGAGACTTGCTATAGCACCAAAGCCCGCAAAATAGGATTGGAACAATTGGCTGAAATAGTAGGCTAACATCAGGCTAATGAAGAGCATGGCAAAAAATGCCAATACCCCCAATACCAAACCACTAATGAACTTTGCACCAAGTTTACTACCTTTATCTATGGCTGTAAGCTTGCCAAGTTCAATTTTCTGTTCGATATACACAGAGGCCGAATCCTTCAAGTCATTAAAGAAAGTTTCATTATTGGGCTGCTCATTGTTTTCCATTAGCTGCTTTTGTTATCACTGTTTGAATCTTGTGCCATGTCTTTTTTGTCAAGCCAATCGTTCACATCATCTTTCATTTCTTCGGCTTTCTTCTTCAAATGACTGAGGGTTTCTTTTCCTTCTTTGCTTGCAAATAGCCATGTTATTCCTGCTCCAACAGCAGCACCTAATAAAAAAGGCCAAAGGTTCTTTTTATTGCTCATCCTCTTTGTTGATTAATGAAACAAACTTAGTTTTTTATTTTATATGTTGTGTAAACAAGTTTACTTTGAACATCAAAATCATATATGCCACTTCTACCTGATAAAGACCGCAACAAACAATTAGCCTTCCTGTTTTTGTTGGCGCTTGGTTGTTACTTGTTCTATTTACTAAGCGATTATTTTACGCCATTTTTAGGTGCTGTTATTTTTTATATGCTATTCTATAAGAGCATGGCATTCCTTACCGAGAAGCACAAATGGCGTAAGTCTTTGGCCGTTATGCTTATTATTATCGTTTCTTTTTTAGCTATTACGGTTCCAGTTTTTTTGCTTTCGTTTTTGTTATATTCAAAAATCAGTGCAGCCTTCAATAGTCCTGAATCCATACTCAATATTATTCACTTGATTGACGAAAAAGTGAATGCACTTACAGGTTATGATATCCTTTCAGACGATACCATCAATGTCTTAAAATCAAAAGCAGGCAATCTCATACCAGATTTGTTGGGAAAAGTATTTGACATTTTGGCGCAAGTGCTTATCTGCTATTTCCTTTTGTTTTACATGCTATTCTACTATAAAGAAATACCAGCATGGATAGAAAAATACTTGCCATTAGGAGCTGAAAATACGGCTAAATTTATGAAGGAATTAGAATCAATGACTATGTCGAATGTAATTGGTTCACCTCTCTTGGCACTTATTCAATCAGCCGCAGCCATCATTGGCTTTTATTTGTTTGGTGTGGATGAAGCTCTTTTCTGGGGTTTCATGTGTGGCTTTTTATCCTTTGTTCCATTTATTGGTTCAGCGTTGGTGTATATACCAATAGGCATATTGATGTTGAGTCTTGGCAAACAATGGCAAGGCATTGCCACCTTGGTATACGGCATTGTGGTTATTGGTAACATTGATAATGTGATGAGGTTTGTTATTCAGAAAAAGTTTGCTGATGTGCATCCACTTATTACTGTTTTTGGGGTCATCATTGGGCTGCAATTGTTTGGGCTACCTGGTTTAATTTTCGGTCCTTTGATGATTTCTTATTTTATACTAGGCGTGAAGATATATAGAACGAACTATGTTGAAGAATAGCCAATGTGAAATTCGGATTGCCAAAATTTTGAAATAATTTTAATGGAACCTCCATAGGCAAATATACTATTCCCTGTAGCCTAAAACCCTAATCCCTTTACAAATACTAGTAAACTTTACTTATTATTTGTACATACCTCTAAATAACTTATTCTTGTTTTATGAATAAACTCGTTAGGGGATTATCACTATCACAAGCCACTTCACTTAATATGATCGATATGGTGGGCATTGGCCCGTTTGTAACCATACCTTTTATCATTCAAACCATGGGTGGTCCACAGTGCATTTTGGCTTGGTTGCTAGGAGCCTTTTTATCATTTATGGATGCGTTTGTTTGGGCTGAACTAGGTGCCAAATGGCCACAAGCAGGAGGTTCTTATGTTTTCCTTCAAAAACTTTTTGGTAAGAAATATGGGCGTTTGATGTCTTTTCTTTTCGTCTGGCAAACCAGCATTCAAGCCCCATTGGTGGTGGCATCGGGTGCTATAGGTTTTGCACAATACCTTTCCTTTTTGGTGCCATTAACTGCCATTGAACAAAAAATAGTTTCAGGAACTTTGGTAATATTCTTAGTCATCTTGCTTTATAGAAACATTCAAGCCATTGGTAAACTATCTGTTATTATGTGGGCTGTGGTAGCATCTACTATTCTATGGTTAATTATTTCGGCTTTCACCCATTTTGATGCGCAATTGGCTTTTACTTATCCTGAGAATGCTTTTGATTTTACACCTTTGTTTTTTGTAGCTCTTGGTCAGGCTTCTATCAAGAGTATTTATTCCTATTTGGGCTATTATAATGTTTGTCATTTAGGTGCTGAAATTGTGAATCCTCAAAGAAACATACCCAAGAGTATTTTCATTTCGATTGCTGGTATAGCTGCCTTATACATTAGTATGCAAATTGGCATATTGGGTGTAATCCCTTGGCAAGAAGCACAACATTCCGAGTTTATTGTAAGTACTTTTTTTGAAAAATTATATGGTCATACAACTGCTCAGGTAGCCACAGGATTGGTGTTGTTTATCGCCTTATCATCTTTGTTTGCAGTTATGTTGGGGTATTCAAGGGTGCCTTATGCTGCAGCTAAAGACGGCAATTTCTTTAAGGTCTTTGCAAAGCTTCACCCAACCAAACATTTTCCATATGTATCTTTATTGGCTTTGGGTGGATTGGCATTCGGTTTTAGCCTTTTATTTAAACTTAAAGACATTATAACAGCCATCATCATCATGCGGATTTTGATTCAATTCATTAGCCAATCTGCAGGGGTGATAGCCTTGCATTATAAAAGCAAAAAATTGCGTTTGCCTTACAGAATGCCATTATTTCCAATACCAGCCATCTTGGGCATTATGGTATGGCTTTTTGTATTTTTTAGCAGTAGCACCCAATTCATTTTAGGTGCATTGGGCATCATTATAACAGGTTGCTTGTTGTATTTTATTAAGGAACGAAAGACTGCTTAATGATACGAACGCTTTATAATTCGTATCTATATTAATTCAATTTACCATATCTTTTTTTGGTGGTTGGAAACTAAATCAATGGTGTTCGAAACATGGTTTTTGATGTTGAACCCCTTCAGGGTTCTACTTTGTATATGTCATTTAACCGTGGGTTTCACCCACGGCTATGAATATTTTACCCCTTTGGGGTAAGCTAATTTTGAGGTTTCGAACACTTATGAAACTAAATCCGAACGCGAAGCCAAATTAATTGCTAAAATAGGAGGCGAGCGTTGGGCTGAAAAATCCCGATTAATCGGGACGGGCCGTGCACCAGGCTTGGGGGCAGAAGCATATTTTTTTCTAGAAATGCTTTAGCATTCATGAACTCAATTAAAAAACAATTTATAGTGAATAATTTTTAGCTACTTTTTCATCAATGGGAAAAGTAGCAGAAAGAAAATGCAAATATCAATTAGGTAATTAAAATTTTATAAAAACTAAATCGTTTCATAAATAATTAAACCTGTTCTGATTTTTGGTTCAATCCAAGTAGATTTTGGAGGCATGATTAAATTCTCTTCAGCTATTTGTTTCACTTCCTCAATCGAAGTAGGGTAGAGGGTAATAGCCAAATTGTATTCTCCTGCATCTATCGTATTTTGAAGTGTTAATATCCCTTTACTACCATCTAGGAATGACAAACGCTTGTCTGTTTTGCTATCATTGATATTGAAAATTCTCTTCAAAAGAAACTCTTCAACAATGCTCACATCAAGCTTATCTAATGAACCTTGCAAACTGTTGTATAACTCAGGTTTTAGTTTTATGAGATAGGCATCGTTGTTGAAGTAAAGGCCAAACTCAGCTTTGTTTAGTGGTTGCACTGGAATATGCCCGCTTCTAAACACATCAAAATATTCGCCCACACGTTCTAAGAAATTAGCTTCATCCACAGTGGCTTCATCATTTACCAAGCGGTGGTATTCAAATATCTGTAATTTGTTAAAAGGAATTAAACAAACAGGAAAGTAATTATACAATTCTGAACCATCACCATCAGGATTCTTTTCACGCATTTGTTGGCAATAAGTTGCGGAACCTGCCGAGCGGTGGTGTCCATCTGCTATGTATATTTTTTCAATGTTCTTAAACTCAGTTTCGATGGCAGCAATATCTTCATCGTTGATTAGCACCCAAAGGTTATGCTTCAATTGGTCGGCACTCAAAAAATTATATTCAGGTGCACTACTGTTGATGGTTTTATTAATAATATTTTCGATAACACTGCTGTCGGGGTAGGTTAATAAAACGGGATTGCCTAAGCCATTGAAATAGGAGATATGTTCGGCCAATTCGTTTTGCTTTTCAGTCAATGTATTTTCATGTTTCAAAATTACATTGTTGTTGTAATCATCTACAGAGGCTGTTGCAATCAATCCTGTATAGGCGGTACTTCCTTTTATCAATCGATAAATATAGAAAACAGGCTTTTTGTCTTTGATTAAGATGCCTTCGTTTTTAAATCTTTGTAGGTATTCTAAGCCCAATGGAAAATGCTTTTCAGGGATTTTCTTTTCACCTTTATAATGCAAATATGGCTTGACAACATGTAGGTAGCTAAATGGATTTTTTAGGATTTCGCTCGTTGATAATTCGCGAGAGGTGCTGTCATAACTTGGTGATGAAACTACTCCAGCTTTGTCTTTGCTTGGGCGAAGGGCTGCAAAAGGCTTAATTGTGGCCATAGGTTTTAATTTTGTGAAGGCGAATATGTGTAAATATTTTATTAATCGTAATGCTAAGCTGAAAATAATTCTTATGTCAGTGAATAAGATTTAAATAGTTTGACCACTTATTGCACCGAAGCTCTTTTTAATCGGTCGTTGATGGCAATCCCTAATCCTTCATTAGGGAATTTTTCAGCTAAAATAATATGTACATCCAAATCATTCAAACTTCTTAAGGCCGAAAACAAATGTCTTGCTGCCTCATCTAGGTTTCTAAGTGGAGATAAAATAAATTGTTTTTTTAGATCAATATTCCCATACTTTTTTGAAAAAGAAATGATACCTATTGAATGACCTTGGTGATTCAATAATTCCTTCTCCATATCATCACAAATAATCAAATTTTTATTAGGCGCATAATGCCTTTCCATCATGCCTGGAGCAATAAATTTGCTAATATCTCCCTTCACTTGAGGAACATTTACTATGATTCCCAATGTGCTTTCAATTTGTTCTTTTGCCAAGCCACCATACCTTAAAATTCTTGGTGTATTTTCAAGAAAAGAAACAATGGTAGATTCTATACCTACTTGACATTCTCCTCCATCCAAAATACATTTGATTTTATCGCCCAATTGTTGTTTGACATGCGCAGCAGAAGTAGGACTTACAAATGCGCTTGGATTGGCACTTGGCGCTGCCAAAGGGAAATCAAGCATGCCTAACAATTCAAGAGTTAGAGGGTGATTAGGTATTCTGATAGCCACCGAGTCATGACCTGCTGTTACCATATCCGGTATCTTTTTTGAACTTGGAACAACAAAAGTGATGGGCCCAGGGCAGAATTCAGAGGCTAATTTTAAAGCAAGTTCAGGCAAGTAAATGCCCCATTCAGCAAAGCGTTCCACTGAATTGGAATGTATGATTAATGGGTTGAAATGAGGTCGGTTTTTGGTTTTGTAAATACTCAATACCGCCTCTTCATTGAAGGCATTAGCAGCTAGACCATATACCGTTTCGGTGGGTATAGCTACCAATCCGCCTTGTTTAAGTATTTCTGCCGCAGCATCTAATTGATTCATATACCAATGTGAGGATGTGAGAATATGAAAACGTGTGAATGAGTAATTAATTTTCATCCTCACACATCTTCACATTTATGTTCTATATTTCACTTACTTCACCACCTCTTTTAAGGTTGTATTTCTCAATTTTGTTATAAAGATGACTTCTTTGAATATCTACCTCAAGGGCTGTTTTAGCTACATTCCATCCATTTTTGCGAAGTTTTTCTTCAATGAATATTCGCTCAACATATTCTTTAAAATCTTGCAAGGTTGAGAAGCGCTCATAAATTGATTTTTCTTCTTCATGCACACTTACAGGACTTGCATATTTTTGCACATCTTCAATCGTAATGCGAGCTTGGCCTAAAATAACCAATCGCTCAACAATGTTGTGCAATTCGCGTATATTGCCACTGAAGTTTAATTTTTTCAATTCGTCTAAAGCTTGCGGCAAGAATGAACGTTTAGGAATACCATTGTCTTCACAAATCTCTTTGATGAATTTTTCAGCCAACAATGGCACATCATCTTTACGTTCATTTAAGGATGGTACATGAATTAATATTACGCTAAATCTATGGTATAAGTCCATACGGAAATTTCCTTTTTCAATTTCACGCATAAGGTCTTTATTGGTAGCGGCAATTACGCGCACATTCACGTCAATGTCTTTGTCTCCGCCTACTCTGGTAATTTTATTTTCTTGCAAAGCCCTCAAAACCTTGGCTTGAGCAGCTAAACTCATATCACCCACTTCATCTAAAAACAAAGTACCGCCATTGGCTTGTTCAAATTTACCTATACGTTGTTTGATGGCAGAAGTAAAAGCACCTTTCTCGTGACCAAACAATTCGCTTTCAATTAATTCAGTAGGAATGGCAGCACAATTAACCTCTACCAAAGCATTTTTTGCCCGGTTGCTTTTCTCATGAACCCAACGTGCTACCAACTCTTTGCCAGTTCCATTTTCACCTGTAATTAATACCCTTGCATCTGTTGGCGCTACCTTATCAATGGTGTTCATGATGTTTTGAATAGCAGGGCTATCACCAATGATTTCGCGTGTTTTGGTAACTTTTCTGCGCAGAACTTTGGTTTCAATTGTCAAAGATTTTTTGTCGATGGCATTGCGAATGGTAAGCAACATTCTATTCAAATCAGGTGGCTTAGAGATAAAATCATAAGCTCCTTTTTTGGTGGCTTCTACAGCCGTTTCGATGGTGCCATTACCTGATATCATTATAAAAGGAATATCATCATCTATTTCTTTGGCTTTGGTTAGTACCTCGATACCATCCATCTTAGGCATTTTAACATCGCAAAGCACCGCTTCGTAATCATCATTAGCAAGCTTTTCTAGACCTTCGGCACCATTGCTGGCTTCATCTACCTCATAGCTTTCGTATTCTAAGATTTCTCTTAACGTGTTGCGAATGGCTTTCTCATCATCAATAATTAATATTTTGGGCATGACTTTGATTGAATATTTTTTGTAAAAGTGAAGAATAAATTAGACACTACAAAGCATGTTGATTTTTGGTGTATATTTATTTGGTTGATGTTTGTTGCCTGACAGTTTTGAGAATGCTTGTTAGTGCATTGCTTTTGACTTTAGCTTTCTTTGGATTTAACACTTGTATTCTTTTTCATTGTTCATTTTATCGCGTTGTGATTTGCTTTCAAAATGTGTTCTTTCGTTATTTGAAAAGATTTATTTATCTTTTAGTGGGTCAAAGCATCTTTTTAAGAGATTGCTTCGTTCCTCACAATAACCTCGTATAGTTCCTTCAAGCGTTCAGGATGAAGATCGGAATGCTAATAAACAAATGGTATTTGGGGAGATATTAAAAATCTGAAAGTTGAACCATCA
>CANHJJ010000033.1 GCA_947460565.1 Bacteroidota bacterium | reverse complement strand
TGACTTTTATACGACACAAGCCAATTCATTGGCTTTGATAACGGGCAAAAGCTATGACGTATTTGAAGAATTAAAACTTTTTGAAAAGCGTTTTATAAATAGATACAATCAACTGAAAGCCCAAAAAGAAAGTATCTTCGAGGACTATCATGATGCTTTATACCTAAAAAATGTACGAACACTTTTTAGCTTTGCAGAACAAACAAAGTTTGGTAAAATTAGAGGTGTTAACCATCAAGGTCAATTGGAAGTGGCCTTTGAAGATGGCAGCATTCAACAATTTTCGAACAAAGAAATTAGCCTAACATGAACCAGATTAGCATCGACATTGGAAATACACTAAGCAAAGTTGGCATCTTTGATGGGGAGGTTTTGCTAAACAATGCTTCGTTCCAAAACGAGGATTTACAGGGCATCAAAGCCTATGTAGAGTCAAATCAAGCTGAGCATATCATCTTAAGTTCGGTAGCCAAATCGAGCCATGAAGTAGTAGATATATTAAAAGGTCTAGCTCCCATCATAGAATTAAGCCATGAGACCACATTGCCATTTAGCAATAATTATAAAACCCCACAAACATTGGGCATGGACCGAGTGGCAGGCATAGCAGGGGCCATGCATTTTTTTTCAAATACCAATTGTTTGGTAATTGATGCAGGTACTTGTATCACCTATGATTTTGTATCGAAAGAAGGCCTTTACCAAGGAGGTAGTATTAGCCCGGGATTGCACATGAGGCTAAAGGCTATGCATGAGTTTACTGGGAAGTTACCACTTCCAACATTTCAAGAAATCGAAGATTGGATTGGCAAAGACACGCAAAGCGCTATGTTAACGGGAGCCCTGTGGGGAACGTTGAACGAACTAAATGGATTTATTGCTCGTTATGATGAGGCTTTTGGCGATTTGAAAGTGATAATTACAGGCGGTGATGCGCCTAAATTTGTTAAACACTTAAAAAATAACGTATTTGCAGAGCCCAATTTATTACTATTCGGACTTAATAAAATTTTGAAAATCAATGTATAAAAAAGCCAAAAGGCTTATAACTGTTTGTTTAATCCTATTTTGTGTATTGCAAACAGCTATTTCGCAGAACTTAACACTCTCACCCTACTCTATTTTTGGACCAGGTGAGTTACAATTTATGGGGAATGCCTCTAACCTTGCCAAGGGCCGCGTTAGTCAGGGTATTCGCAGGCCTTATGAAATCAATTCATTAAACCCTGCCTCTTACAGTGCCCTAAAAAATACCATCATCGAAGCGGGATTTGCTCAAAACAATGGAACAATTAAAAGTGCAAGCTCTTCGGCAGAAGTCACTACGGTTGGCTTTTCTTATGTAAACTTTGGAATTCCATTATCAGAAAAAAGGGGTTGGGGTTTGTCGTTTGGATTGATGCCTTATTCTTCCATTGGCTATAAAGTAGTTGCAGATAGTAGTGTTCAGCAAGACACATTCAAAATGCCTATTACAAATACTTTCATAGGCAAAGGTGGTCTCACCAAGTTTTATATTGGTATGGGATATAAAATATATAAAGACAGCCTTCGCTCCTTATCACTGGGTGTAAACGTAGGTTATATTTTTGGCAATTTGAATTCAACCACCCAAGCATTATTTCCGATAGATTACTTAAAGTTTAATATCGAAGAATCGAACAATAGATACACGGGGGGCTTGGTATTTGATTATGGACTTCAATTCGAGCAAAAGATTGGCAAAAAAACAACCGCTGTTGTTGGTGCTAGCATGAATGTCAGAACAGAACTTAGTTCAACAAGGCAATATGTATTAAGATCATTAGCAATTGGCGGTGGCTCTCGTAATGGCAGAGATACTGCACTAAGCACAGATAATGAATCAGGTTCTATGACATTACCAATGGGTCTGAAAGCTGGCTTGTCTGTAAACCATAACGATAAATTTTTGTTAGCAGCTGATGTGGAATATACCGAATGGAGTGCCTATAAAACCACTTGGCCTAGTTCAGGTTCTTCGGGAGATGCCCTTAGAAACAGCTTGGCTTTTGCCTTTGGAGGAAGCTATACACAAGATGTAAATGATTATAATAATTTTTTGAAACGTGTAGAATACAGAGCGGGTTTTAGATACGAACAAAGCAATATCATTATCAATAACAATGGAGTAGATTTGATGGGAATCTCTGCTGGCCTCGGATTACCAATGGGTAAAAGCCGATCGAAGGTGAATGTAAGTTTTGAATATTTGAAACGTGGTACCACTTCTAACAATTTGATACAAGAAGACTACTACCGATTGATCTTAGGAATTACTTTTGCCGATAGGTGGTTTGTTCGATACCGTTACGATTAATCTTTTTCAAAATGAAATTATTTAAAGTTTTTGCAGGCATTCTTGGGTTTATCCTGTTATTTTTTTTAGTGTCCTTATTGTTTCCGCGTACCTACAAAGTGGAGAGAATGGTAATGGTTAATAAACCTGTTTATGAGTCATATGCCTTCATGAGCGACATACGCAATTGGAAAAAATGGAGCCCTTGGAACAGCAGTATTGATAGTACTTTTTATACATTCTATACCAAACAAACAAACCAAATTGGTGCCAAACAATACATAGGAGGCAACCTTGTTGGGGTAGGTAGTTTCACCATTACAGAAGCTATTTCAAATGAGAAAATATCCTATTTATTAAGTATCAACGAAGGCTATATCACAGCCAAAGCATCCTTTATATTTAGTGCTATGAATGGTAGAACCAAGTTGAGTTGGGTAGATGAAGGAGATGTTGGCTATAACCCATTTAAAAGATACATGATGAGTTATGTTACTGGTAATACAGCCAAGTCATTTGATGAAGGATTGGTAGCTATAAAAAGAGCCATTGAGCTTAACTAAACCTAAGGTATAATTTTATCGTTTTCGATTCACCTATTTTTAAGCATTTCATTCACTTTTTTACCCCTTGACAGTGGTTAAGAAAAGATGTATTAATTAAAAAGTAAAAAACCAATATAACCTAAACTAAAAGAAGTCTTAAGCTTGTACTAACAAAAAAGGCGCATGTTCATTAAACCAATCACTTCCTTGGTACTTATATTTTGCATTGGATTGACAAGTTCCTTTGCTCAAACTGATTCCAATTCTATAAAAAAAAATCCTTCTTACAAATCTTACATAGTACCTGCCAGTTTAGTTACTTATGGCCTCATTTGTTGGGGCGACAATGGCTGGCCAAGTAGTAAAGAAATTTATACCTTCAGAAATGAGCAATATAAAAACTTTAATACATCCATTGATGACTATTTGGTATTTGCACCAGGAGTGGCTCTTATTGCCTTAGATGTATGTAAGGTAAAAAGCAAAAGCGATTTGCTCAATCAAGGGCTGTTAACAGGTAAATCAATGGCACTTAGTCTTGGTATCATCAATATTTTAAAATATAGCAGCCAAGTAACAAGACCAGATGGAAGTGCCGATAACTCATTTGCAAGCGGGCATTCAGCGACTGCTTTCACCTTGGCTGAAGTTTTACATCAAGAGTTTAAAAATAAACCTTGGATATATGTGAGTGGATATGTCGCTGCAACAAGCGTTACCGGTATGCGCATACTTAATAACAAACATTGGTTTAGTGATGTTTTGGTGGGTGCAGGAATTGGCTTGGCAGCAACCAAACTCATATACGCTACACATTCCTTTAAATGGAAAATGGAGAAGAAAGTTACGCCCATTATTCATTCAAATCAAATGGGCTTTTTGTATACATTTTAACCGGTTTTATGAAACCGTTTCATCATTCTTAGGCTCTTCAACTTTGGCTTCAGCAACTGGGGCTGCAACCACTTTATCACCTCTATCAATTTGCACCTTGGTAGCGCTAGCACCCTTGTGGGTCATTTCTATTTCGAAAGTAACTTTATCGTTTTCTTTCACTTGCTCTAATAATCCATTGATATGCACAAACACACTGGCTTGGTTTTTTAAATCTTTTATAAAACCATATCCTTTTGATTCGTTAAAGAAGCTAATAACACCTTTACGAAGCAATTCTTCAGGCTCAGGAGCAGCTTTTTTGGCAACACCAATTACCATGTCTTCGGCATTGACTTCTCTACGTTTTTTTAAATCAGGTGGTGTTGAGGTAATATTACCATTTTCATCCACATAAGCCAACATATCCTCCAAGCTCTGTCCCTTCACAGCACTGGCTTTGCGCTCTTCTCTTTTTTCTGCTTTTTCTTTTCTCTTTTTAAGTTTAGCCTTTTCTTTTTCTTTTTTACTTAATGTTTCTTGTGATTTAGCCATTGTTTGTTATTGTGTATTATTTGCCTTCATAATTTCAGGGCTTAGGCTTTAAAAAGTATAGGCAGTTGAAAAAATTCAGGCCATAAAGGTACACTAATTATTCGGTTTAAGACTATGCGTAATAAAAAAGCCTTCGTTATTGACTAACGAAGGCTTGAATTTTATCTTAAAGCAGATATTACTCAACAATTAGCTTTTGAACACCTTTTTTGTCGCCAATCTGAATGCTCAAGAAATACATGCCTTTGCTTAATGATTGAAGATTAAGCTCTGCTCTGCCATTACGCAAATCTGCATTGTTATAATCAACTGCAAATTCTTTTCCTTGTAGGTTGAACAATTGTAAAGAAGTGCTTTCGTTTTTAGCATTATCAAATGATACAAATAATCTATCGTTTGCAGGATTAGGATAAACAGTTATATCTAAGCTTCCTTCAATTGATTTCACAGAGTTTACATATTTTTTCTCAGTTTTTAAAGTATCAACAGTACCATCAGGCCAAACGATTAATGCCAAACCAGCACTGCCAAATTTATTATACGTATTGTAAATTAATGAATCAATATCATTGGTTTGGTTCAAAGATTTTTTGATGTAAACAGTGTCTGCTACTCGTGAGAATCCTGAAGTGAACAATACACCTGAAAGGCTATCTTTACCTGTAAAATTATAAGTGAATTCTCCAATTGAAACACTTGTATTCGCCTTGGTAAACAAGTATTTTGTACTAGCATTTGCTTTGGTATACCTATATTCACCAAACTCGCCATAAGAAATGCCTCGCGCAATGTATAATGCTTCACCTTCGCCTCTTACATCTGCTGCATTTAATCCGGTAATACCTTGGAACAACATAATTTGGTTATTACTAAACAATG
Organism: Bacteroidota bacterium; assembly: GCA_947460565.1. GTDB lineage: Bacteria > Bacteroidota > Bacteroidia > UKL13-3 > UKL13-3 > RGVD01. The sequence continues at coordinate 7,279 of CANHJJ010000033.1, read as the reverse complement.
AAGCTGAGGTTTGAATATCTTTGGTAGTTACTTTAAAACTTCTGTCTTTACCATCAGGGTTTCTGTCGTAAGTAAGTGCATTTATAACCACTCTTGTAGCTACTTTATTGATGGTATCAATACTCGAGGTTACATTCTTTACAAACGAAGTATCCAACAATCCATGAATCATAGCAATACTATTGTTATCTTTAGTGACAGGGAAATTTGGTATGGTATATAATACCTGTGATGTGCCCGCTTTTTTAATTTCGATAGTAGCAGTACCTGCAGGCAAAGCCATTAATTTGGTGGCATTCCTAAAACCTAAAGTAGCAGAATTCTGACCATTTAAATACACGTCTACCTTACCTACAGCAGCATCAGGTGAGTTATGAACAAACTGAACCATTCCGCCCTCTCCAAACGAGGCAACCAATCCAGCGGTATCAACACCAAACAGACCAAAACCTGCGCCATTGTTATTATTGGTAGTATTTAAAAAACCTGATGCGAAAATAAATCCACTTCTACCTTCTACAAAACTAATGGGTGCGTAATAGGTTTTTAAAACGGCTACTGAATCATGAGCGTGAATCTCTAACATGATATTTTTGGCAGGTACAAGCAGGCTATTACTAACAGCACCGTATGACGCATTTTTAATCACACTTGAACCAATTTTTACATTGATATCTACAGCTGGTGCATCAGTAACACCGTGAGCAATATTCAAGAAACAATTTCCAGCAGTAGCAGAATAATTCACATCACTTTGCAAATACACATTCAATTTGGTGCTTAGTCCACTTGGATTGGCAAGAAATTGGGTGTTATCAAGCACACCTGAAAGCATAGCGATATTTTGACTGCCAGTGGCTAAGCTAACATTTAATTTAGCTAAAACCATCGTACCTGAATCGGTACTTGACGAATCACAAATTGTTAAAATACTAGCACCTGAATTCACTGTCATTAATGGACTTGCTTTTCTAAAGCTCACATTGTCCAATTTCATATCATTCCAATACACGTCCACAATATTCAAAAGCGGATCAGCTGCATTATGTAACAATTGGATTTTTGCGGTTTGAGCATTAGACAACGTAACCACAGATACAAAAAGTACTGCCCACATTATCAGTTTTGTTTTTAAAAAGTTGAAATATTTCATAAGTAATTGTATTGTTTTGCTGAAACGACAAATATATAAATAGATTTTATTTAGCAAAGTCGAAATTATTGCCCATTTTAGTTGCATCAATTCGGTCACAAACCATTAAAAATACGCTATATGCCTAAGAATAAATCACTTGAAGATATTTTAGAAACTTTAAACCCTGCACAAAAAAAAGCGGTAGAGTATATTGAAGGGCCAGTTTTGGTAATTGCAGGACCAGGAACAGGCAAAACCCAAATTTTGGCGGCACGCATCGCCAATATTTTGGAAAAAACCGATGCCCTACCCGAAAATATACTATGCCTTACCTACACTGATGCAGGTACCATAGCCATGCGCAAACGTCTGTTTGAGTTTATCGGACCTGATGCCTACAGACTTGAAATTTTCACTTTTCATGCTTTTTGTAACATGGTCATTCAAGAAAACCTTGATTATTTTGGTTTGCGGGGCATTGATGCCATCAGCGAATTGGAGCAAATTCAATTGGTGCACGACATTATTGATGATTTTGGGAAAGAGCATCCTCTCAAAAGATACACGGGTGATGTGTACTACGAAACTGGAAAATTGCTCAACTTATACCAAAACATGAAGCGTGAAAATTGGTCGGCTGAGCATATCAATAAAAAGTGTGATGAATACATCGTGGATATTGAAACCCGCGATGAATACATCTATAAAAAGGATAGCAAATATGGCAAAAAAGGCGAAAAGAAACCAAGCTACTATGAAGAGGTGAAGCGCATGATACAACTAAAAGCTGCTTCCGAATCCTTTAATCAATACCAAGAAAAACTAAAGAATAGCAACCGCTACGACTTTGCCGATATGATCATTTGGGTGATTGATGCATTTTCAAAAATGCCCGAACTATTGAGAAACTATCAAGAAAGGTACCTTTACTTATTGGTTGATGAGTTTCAAGATACGAGTGGTTCACAAAACCAATTGCTAAATGACCTACTTGACTATTGGGATGAACCCAATGTGTTTGCCGTAGGAGACGATGACCAAAGTATTTATCGCTTTCAGGGTGCTAATGTGGAGAATATTCAACAGTTTGAAAAAAGATACAAAGGCATACAAATAATAAGTCTTGAAGAAAACTACCGAAGCAGTCAACATATATTGGATGCTGCAAGTTGCTTAATAAAACAGAACAATTCGAGAATAAACCCCAACAAGCAACTCACTGCAAAAAATGAAACATATGCATCTTTGGATGAAAAACCTTTGTTGAAAGGCTATCATAATTCTTTTCATGAGATAGTGGGCATTGCTTCTGAAATTGAAGCCTTGCAAATGTCAGGTATAAAACTGAATGAGATTGCAGTTTTATATAGAAAGCACGCTCAAGCAGAGCTCATCATCAAGTACCTTCAAGCAAAAAACATTCCTGTAAATACCAAACGAAGGGTGGATATTTTACAAGAACCTTTGATAAAAAAAATTATAAATGTCCTACAATATGTGCAGGCAGAAAACAAAAAGGCACATTCAGGTGAGCCTTATTTATTCGAACTATTACACTATGATTTTTTAAACATTGAACCCATTGATATTGCGAAAATATCAGTAAAAATAGCCAGTAAAAATTTCAATGAAAGAGCCACCTCATGGCGCGAAGAACTAAAAGAATTACATGGTCAAAAAGCTGATTTATTCTCGGATATTAAACCCTCGCAACAAATAGAAAAAGCAAGTGTTTTGCTTGAATCTTGGATAAAAGATTGTGCCAATCTTACCATACAGCAATTGATTGAAAAAATCATTTCAGAAAGCGGTATTTTATTTAACGCATTAACCGCTGATGACAAAAACTGGAACATGCAATTACTCAATACCTTTTTTGATTTTGTGAAAGCAGAATGCTCTAGAAATAGCAAGACTCAATTAGGCAATATCATCCAAACACTTGATTTGATGGAAACCGAAGGCGTGTCGTTGCCAGCGGAAAGGCTTATCTACAGCGATGATGGGGTTCATTTTATCACAACCCACTCTTCTAAAGGATTAGAGTTTGAATATGTTTTTGTAATGGGCTGCACCAGTCGCGCTTGGGAAAAATCATCTAACAATTTCGACTTTAAATTACCAGATACCTTGTTTGATATACATTCCAAAAATGATATTGAAGAAGTACGAAGGCTATTTTATGTAGCCATGACAAGGGCTAAGCGACTACTGCAAATTAGCTATGCAGAGCGAGACGAGAATGAAAAGGAAATTGAAAAAAGCTGTTTTGTAGCCGAATTAGAAAGCAATGGAAACTTGGAAGTGCAAAAATGTATTGCAGATACTGATAGCCTAATAGCATTTCAAAAGCTCGTGTTAGCGCCTTTGCCGGCTTCGCAAAACAAGGATTTGTTTAACAATACTTTTGTAGATGAACTCTTGCAGAAATATACCTTAAGCGTTACTCATCTTAATAAATATTTGTATTGCCCAACTGCTTTTTATTTTGAAAATTTCATAAAAGTACCTTCGCCAAAAAGTGCCAGTGCCACATTTGGAAGTGCTGTTCACTATGCGCTTGAGCGATTGTTCAAAAACATGAATGCAAGCGAAACCAAGCAATTTGCAGATGTGGAAGAAGTGGTAAAAGATTTCAAATGGTTTATACGCAGAAATGAAGATAGCTTTACCGAAATGGAATATAAGCGTAGGTTGGAATATGGCGAAAAAATTATTCCTGCCTATTACAACCGCTATATACATGAGTGGAACAAAATAACGAGCATAGAAAGACAGATGCGTAATGTGGTGGTGGATGGTGTGCCCCTAAATGGTAAGCTTGATAAGCTTGAGTTTGATGGCAATTTTGTGAATGTGGTGGATTACAAAACAGGTAAATATGAAAATGCCAAAAAGAAATTTAAACGCCCTGATCAGGATGCTGTAGAGAAGGCCATAAACGCTAATAAAGAGCCTAACTTTGAAGATCAGTATGGCGGTGATTATTGGCGACAAGCGGTGTTTTATAAAATTTTATTAGACTATGATAAAACTAAAAGTTGGGAATGTCGAAGCAGTGAGTTTGACTTTATAGAACCAAATAAAGATAGTGGTGAATTCTTTAAAGAAAAGGTAGCCATTGTACCATCAGATATGGAAGTGGTGCGCCAACAGATAACTGAAAGCTATGCAAAAATAAGTCAAAAAGAATTTGCGCAAGGCTGCGGCAAAGAAGACTGTAAATGGTGCAACTTTACTCAGGAGTATTATAAGTAGTGGGTGGTTGAGGATGACTGTTGAAAATTTGGGACAATAAAAGGAATTTGGTAATTAGTATTTTGCGTACTTGCAACTTAATTTTGAATAAAATCAATGAAAACAAATGAGAAGATAAGCATAGACGAGTTTGATGGCAAACGCTTTCAAATAAGACTTGTTGAACCATTGGACAACAAAAAAGCTGTATTAACTCACTATTTACACAACTTTCATAACGGTATTTCAAAACATTATAAAAAAGATGCTTTGAAAATCATAAAAGAATTTGTTCAATACAAAGAAGTAGAGGAAAAGGTTCCAATGGTTGTAGAAGATGCACTTCAACAACTACTTTTTGAGGTTGAAAACGTACCATTTCCAACTCCTGAAAACTACACCTTCAAGTTTATTGACCTCTTCGCTGGCATTGGTGGACTCCGACTTGCGATGCAAAACCTAGGAGGAAAGTGTGTGTTTACTAGTGAGTGGGACAAGGAAGCACAAAAAACCTATCGAGCAAATTTTGGTGAAATTCCATTTGGCGACATTACAAAACAGCAAGTGAAAAATTACATTCCAGAGAATTTTGATGTTTTATGTGCTGGTTTTCCTTGTCAAGCATTTTCCATTGCAGGTAAAAGAGGTGGTTTTGAAGATACAAGAGGAACATTGTTTTTTGATGTTGCAGAAATTATCAAAAAACATAAACCCAAAGCAATTTTTCTTGAAAATGTAAAAGGCTTAAGGAGTCATGACAAAGGAAAAACATTGGAAACAATATTGAATGTTTTACGAAACGATCTTGATTACTTCGTTCCCGATCCACAAGTAATAAACGCTAAAGAATTTGGTGTTCCACAAAATAGAGAAAGAATTTATATTGTTGGTTTTAGTAATGAAACAGGAGTAAAAGAATTCGAATATCCTAAATCTATAAACAAAAAAGTAAAATTTGCAGACATAAAAGAAAAAAATGTTCCTGCAACGAGATACTTTTTATCAACTCAATATGTACAAACCTTAGTAAATCACAAAGCAAGACATGAAGGAAAAGGAAATGGTTTTGGTTATGCAATTATTCCAGACGATGGAATAGCAAATGCAATTGTAGTTGGTGGAATGGGCAGAGAAAGAAACTTAGTTTATGACCATAGAATTACAGATTACACTCCGACAACTCACATAAAAGGAACTGTAAACCGCGAAGGGATTCGTAAAATGACACCAAGAGAATGGGCAAGATTACAAGGCTTTCCTGACAAATATATAATACCTGTTGCAGATGCATCTGCCTATAAACAATTCGGCAACTCGGTTGCAGTTCCAGCAATACAAGCTACAGCAGCAAGAATTTTAGAGCTGGTTTTAAATAAAAAGTGAAATGAATCAATTAACTAATCAAAAAATGTTTGTTCAATTAGCTACTAGTTTTGATGCTAACAGATTTAATGAAATGTCAAAAAATGCTCAAATAGAAGAGTTAATCAAACCTAATGGCAATATTTTTTTCGAGATAAAGTCTATTGAAGAAGCAGTTGAACTGAGTAAAACGTTTATTGATAAATATAATCTTTGTAGTTCCAACTGGGCTGGAGGTAAAATTGTAAATGAAAATTTTGATTTTATTGCAACAGTTTCATATAATGGAAGAGTTTGGGATAATGAAGATTGGTTTAAAGCGAAAGAAATTTCAATATGCTAAAAGGAAATAAAGGTGAATGGAGTGAAATATATGCTCTGTTCAAATTACTTGGAGACAAACAACTATTTGCAGGAGATGCAGATTTAAATAAAGTTGAAGAGCTTTTCTACCCAATAATCAAAATCATTCGTGACGAAAGTGGCGGACATTTTGAATATGAAATAAACGGTGATTTAGTAGTAATCTCGGGAGGAAAAGAGGAATTAAGAATTTCAGTAAAAACATTCACAGAACAGGCTTCAAAATTACTAAATAAAATAAAAGGAGAAAAAGGAGCATTTGGAATACCCGAAGTTGAGATGTTTATGACATTAATAAATTGCCAAACACTGAAAGCAAAATCAACTTCTAAGACAGATATTCGTGTAGTTATTCATGACCAGAGAATAAACCAAACAGCAGAATTAGGATTTAGTATAAAATCTCAAGTCGGCAATGATTCTACAATTTTAAACGCAGGCAAAACCACCAATTTTATTTATCAAATTTCGGGATTCAAACCGACAACAAAAGAAATCAAAGGAATTAACGAAATTGAAACAAAGAGTAAAATCAAAGACAGAATTGAAGCAATTAAAAAGCAAGGTGGTAAATTCAAATTTATAACACTTGAAAATAGCATTTTTAAAAATAATTTAGTGCTTATCGACAGTTTACTTCCAAACATTTTAGCCGAAATTCTTAAGACCTTCTTTACAACAACGTTAAGTTCAACAAAAGATCTCACAGATAGCATAAATAAAGAAAATCCGTTGGACTACGACATCCAGTTTGCTCACACATTTTACGACTATAAAATTAAACGTTTCTTAACAGATGTCGCTTTAGGCATGACTCCTTCAAAAGTTTGGACTGGAGTTTATGATGCAACGGGTGGCTATTTAATTGTAAAAGAAAACGGTGATGTCTTATGCTATCACATATACAACAGAAATCAATTTGAAGATTATCTGTTTGCAAACACAAAACTTGAAACAGCAAGTAGTTCGAGACATGATTTTGGTAAATTATATGAGGAGAATGGGCAGCTATTTTTCAAACTGAATTTACAAATCAGATTCAAGTAATCGAAAACAAAACCCAAATCACTTACAACAATTCCGAAGCTTTTTTGTTACTAAATTAGTAAATCAACAGATAATGAAAACTACTCATTTTTCGGAAAAAGATCTTTTACAAATGGAAAGCCGCAGCAGGGCTGC
>CANHJJ010000032.1 GCA_947460565.1 Bacteroidota bacterium | reverse complement strand
GGAGCAAATAAAGAGAAATTAGAATTAGGCTTTGGTTATACATTGCTATCAAAAAGTAATGCAACTAACGAAATTTTACCAACGGGAATACTTGGTTTTAGGGTGATGGAACGAAATGGAGTTTGTTTTAGAATTAGCTATACTCCTCACATTAGAGAAGGTGCTTACATAAATTGGTATGGAGTGAGTTTGGGTAAAAATTTCAATTTCAAAAAAGGCAAAAGAAGATAGGAATTACAGGCCTTCTGAACATTTTTTTAACGCTTCAATTAGGTCGTAATCGTTAGCTTTAATAATGAAATCATTACTCAGTTCGCAGTTATCTAGTATCTTTTTCGCTAAAGCTTCATTACAAGCCAAACCAACAATTACAAAGTCTAAAGTAAGTCTTTCATTGGCCTTCATTTCTTGTTTGTATAGGTCAAGAAGGTGAAGGGTTTTTTGCATTTCTTTACCTCTGTCGGAGTAATTATACCATAGAGCACTTATAACACCACTAGCGGCAATGCCAATTGGCAGTATCATAAACTCCACTTTTTTACCTGGCCATTTCTTTATCCTATCATAGTTATTTAGAAGTGGGTCCGTTTTTAAAGTATGGGCAGCTTTGATGGCAAACGAATCACGGTCGGCAAATTTTCTTTTGGGAATGGGCGTTTCTTTCTGTCTTCTCATTACCATGCGAAGCAAAGTATCACCAATGAAATTAACTGGAATGCTAATGTTTCGATAGCTAATGGCACTTATTAGGATGGTGTCACCATACATTGCTTTTAAAACAAATGCTCCGAAATTATTGGTGTTGTAAGTTTTTCCTGATGGTTTTACAACAATATTGGCAAAGAGTATGGCCTTATTGCTTTCATTGGTTATAATCCCCTTTATGTTTGTTTCTTGGGCAATCAGACTCTTTGACCAAAAGCCAAACAAAATGATACAAATGAATTGGATACCTTTTTTGCCCATCTTTAACTTTTACTAAAACGCTTAATGGAAATTTCGTTTTCAAGGTCCTTTTTATTTTCCATGTGCGAAATTAATTCTTTTGCTAAATAAGGTGCTTGCATTACTCCTTTTGTACCAAGACCATTCAAAATATACATTCCTTTATGTTCTGGATGCTCGCCAATAATGGCTCTGCGGTCTTTGGTGGTGGGGCGTATGCCAGCTATATGATTCACTATTTCGTATTCAGTATCCAATAACTCGTTTAGTTTTTCTGTTAAAAATTGGCGGCCTTTTTCGCTTGGTACCTCCGATAAATCATTCCACTCATAAGTAGCGCCTACTTTAAAAAGCCCTTCTCCAATGGACACCAAATAGATTCCTTTCTTTACGATTTTCTTATCTGTGATGTTACATTTTATAATCAAAACATCTCCTTTGCACCATACAAATGGTAACCAATTGAAGAAGGGATTATCAATGTTTTTATAACCTTCACAAAAAACAATTTTTTCTGATACAAAGTTCTTATAATTCCATTTCTCATTCTCGTATCTTAAATCCGTATAGTCAAAGGCTTCATTGAGAAGGGTATTTTTTTCTTTCAAGATTTGTGAAAATCCTTCCAATAAATTTTGAAGGTTTACCCAACCTGAACCAATGATTTCAAAAGCAGAAAATGCCTGTTTTACATTTGCTTCTTCTTTTACTTCCATACTAACATATTGAGCAAAAGCAGCATCTTCCATGCGCACACTCAAATCGTTTTGCTCTTTTACCGAACCAAAAACATTGTAAATATTTTGTTTGTGAAATAAGGGTTTGTTTAATATGCCTTCAAGTTCAGTATAGGTTTTTTGAGAAGTTTCTAATAGCTCAGATGTTTTCCATCCAATCACCATGCGTTTGCCACTTATAGGGTTAAACATGCCAGCGGCAACTTTGGATGAAGTAAATTTCTTTTCTTCATTCACTACAAGTATGTTTTTATCAAGTTTGGATAGTTCGTAGGCTAACAAGGTGCCCGCCAATCCTTGACCTACTATTAGGTAGTCTATATAGGTTGATTGATGTTGTGAGTTCAATTTTACTTGTGCTTTGGGTATGCTTTTCAAATGTAAGGCATCACAAGTAAGATATGGCTAATATGAGTAAATTCATTTTAGGTGTTTTATTATTTATTTATATATACATAAGATGTAGGTTATCTATCCCCAAAAAAATCACCCCTTTTCCAATTTCTATTAACCTTTAAAAGCTATAGCCTTCCTATTCAATCTGCGCATAATTTATGATAAAGCGGGTGGACGTTTTACTCTTGGAATATTTTAATTTAATTGAAATTTTAACGAACGGCACACTCTTGTCATCATTGGGCAATAAAGTTAGGTGTTTATTCAATCAACAATCGCAATCAAAGACAAATAAGCTGTTTTTAGTTGAAAACTTTTTTAGAACTTGCTACCTATCAAGGCTGCCTTTTTAATTTTTCAACATAAGCATACATTAATATGTCCATGGCTTATTTTTGAGATTGAAAAAACCGAAACCAAAACACGCTCAAACGAATTTATAGATAATGCAATTTTCTCATTTACATGTTCATACCCAGTTCTCTTTGCTTGATGGTGCTGCTGATATTAAAAAGCTATACAAAAAAGCCTTGGCAGACAATATGCCTGCCATTGCCATCACCGATCATGGGAATATGTATGGTGCATTTGAGTTTGTTGCCGAAGCCTATAAACACAAAAATGAGGATGGCAGCCTAAAAGTAAAACCCATTGTGGGCTGTGAGTTTTATGTGGTATCAGACCGCACTAAAAGGCAATTTACCAAAGACGATAAAGATGTACGTTATCACCAACTCTTGTTGGCCAAAAATGCTGAGGGTTACCAAAACCTAATTAAGCTTTGTTCGCTAGGTTTTACGGAAGGTTCGTATGGCAAATACCCAAGGATAGATAAAGAATTGGTGATGAAACACCACAAGGGTTTGATAGCAACCACTTGTTGTTTAGGTGCTCTGGTGCCTCGCACAATTCTGAAAAAAGGGGAGGCCGAAGGAGAAGCTGAATTCAAATGGTGGTTGGATATTTTTGGTGAAGATTACTACATTGAATTGCAGCGCCATGATATTGAAGACCAAAACAAGGTGAATGAGGTATTACTAAAATTTGCATCCAAGTACAATGTGAAAGTGATTGCCAGTAATGACTCTCATTATGTGGACCAAAAAGATGCGAATGCCCATGATATTTTGCTTTGCGTGAACACAGGCGAAAAGCAATCAACTCCAAAAATGAGCGATTTTTCGGATGATGATGTGAACATAAAAGGAAAGCGTTTTGCCTTTGCAAATGATCAGTTTTTTTTCAAAACCACTGAGCAGATGTCGCAACTTTTTAACGATATTCCTCAAGCTATTGATAATACAAACGATATTGTAGGGAAAATAGAAACCCTAGATTTAAAACGAGATATTTTACTACCCAATTTTGAGATTCCATTAGGCTTTGCTACCCAAGATGAATACCTTCATCATATCACTTATTTGGGTGCTAAGGAAAGGTATAAAGACATTGGCATAGAGGTGGAAGAACGCTTAAACTTTGAGCTACACACCATCAAAACCATGGGTTTTGCAGGTTACTTTTTGATTGTAGCAGATTTCATCAAAGCAGGTCGTGATTTGGGTGTATGGGTTGGTCCTGGTCGTGGTTCGGCAGCTGGAAGTGCTGTGGCCTATTGCATAGGCATTACCAATATTGACCCAATAAAGTATGAGCTACTTTTTGAGAGGTTTTTGAATCCAGATAGAAAGTCGATGCCCGATATTGATACAGATTTTGAGGATAGTGGTAGGCAAAAGGTAATAGATTATGTAATAAATAAATATGGTAGAAACCAAGTAGCGCAAATTGTTACCTATGGCACCATGGCTGCTAAGAGTAGCATCAAGGATGTGGCACGTGTGTTGGATTTACCGCTGAATGATGCAAATGCCTTGGTGAAATTGATACCGAGTAAGCCTGGAACAGAGTTGGGGCGCGTGTTACAAGCTCCCTTGGAGGGAGATAATAGCCTGAAAGAAAAGGAACAATACGAGGCAGATGATATAGAAAATGTGAAGAAGGTGAGAGAGCTTTATGCGGGATCTGACTTGATAGCAGAGGTATTGAAGCAAGCGGAGATATTAGAAGGCTCGATCAGAGGAACGGGGGTGCATGCGGCAGGGTTGATTATTGCACCAAAAGATTTGATGGAGATTGTGCCTGTGGCAACTGCTAAAGACTCTGACTTGGTGGTTACGCAATATGAAGGGAAAATAATTGAAGATGCAGGTGTTATTAAAATGGACTTTTTAGGTTTAAAAAACTTAACCATTCTAAAAAACACTTTGCGTTTTATCAAGCAAAATCATGACATTGACTTGTTGTTGGAAGAAATTCCATTGGATGATAAGTTGACTTATGAAAAGATATTTCAAAGAGGTGAAACCAACGGTGTGTTTCAGTTTGAGAGTCCAGGAATGCAGAAGCATTTAAAGGATTTGAAACCCGATAAGTTTGATGATTTGATTGCCATGAATGCCTTGTATAGGCCAGGTCCTATAGCTTATATCCCCACTTTTATCAAGCGTAAAAACGGTCTTGAAAATGTGGTGTATGACTTGCAGGAAATGGAAGAATACCTAAAGCCAACGTATGGGGTTACGGTGTATCAAGAGCAGGTGATGTTGTTATCGCAAAAGTTAGGTAATTTTAGTAAGGGAGATGCGGATGTGCTGCGAAAAGCCATGGGCAAGAAAGACCGAAAGACCTTGGATAAAATGAAGAGCAAATTTATGGAGGGAGGCGAATCTAATGGTCACCCTGCTGATAAATTAGAGAAAATTTGGAAGGATTGGGAGGCATTTGCACAATATGCATTTAATAAATCCCATTCAGTTTGTTATGCTTATATTGCTTTTCATACAGCTTATTTAAAAACGCATTATCCCGCAGAATTTATGGCTGCTACGCTTGATAATTCCTCAAGGAACATTGAGGAGGTGTCTTTCTTTATGGATGAATGCAAGCGTATGGGGATGAATGTACTTGGCCCTGATATAAATAAATCAGAAGTAACATTTTCTGTTAACAAAGAAGGTGAGTTGCGCTTTGGATTAATGGCTATAAAAGGAGCAGGTGAGGGCGCTTTGGAACTTATAGTAGAAGAACGTAAAGCCAATGGATTGTACAAAAATATATTTGACTTAACCAAACGTAATTCGGGCAAGGCATCTAACAAAAAAATAATTGAAAGTTTGGCCTATGCAGGAGCCTTCGATTGTTTTGAAGGAACTCACAGGGCTCAATATTTTCAACCTGGTCCCGATGATGCTACTTTGCTTGAAAAAGCTATAAGATATGGAAATGCCATGCAACAAAACGAGTCGGCATCACAGCATAGCTTGTTTGGCGGAGAATCGAGTATTTCCATTCCCGAACCACCTATCCCACCTGCAGAAGAGTGGTCGTTGATGCACAAATTGAAAGCAGAAAAAGAGGTAATTGGCATTTATTTGTCGGGTCATCCATTAGATCCTTATAAATTAGAAATAGAAAGATTGACCACACATCAACTCTCAGAATTGATGGACATCAAGTCATTAGCCAATAAAGAAATAAAGTTTGCAGGTGTGGTATCATCGGTAAATCACAGGGTGTCACAAAAAGGAAATCCATTTGGTAGCTTTGTACTTGAAGACTTTAGTGGAACCAATGAGATGACCTTGTTTGGAAATGATTATTTGAATTTTAGAAAATACCTTGAGTTGGGCTATTTCCTTTACATAAAGGCTCGTATTCAAAACCGTTGGGGTAAAGATGATGATTTTGAAATCAAGATAAACTCCATTGAGATGTTGCCAGATATTCGTGAGAAATACATTAAATATTTGGCTATAGATTTAAGTTTGAATGATTTGAATGCAGATATTTTGCAGTTTATTCAGGAACAAGTAAAATCAAATACCGGAAATGCCTTGTTAAGTTTTAGAATAACTGACACGAATGATGCCATGGCTGTCAATATGGTGTCATCTAAATTTAAGATTAGTTTGTCAAATGATTTGCTGAAAAGCCTTGATGATTTTGGGCTTAACTATAAATTAAATTAAAAATGCACATTTAAAATGTTTAACTTTCATGAATTGTGATTAAATAAGTATGACAAATTTTTGCTTTAGAGCAAATGGATTATAAATTGCGTTACCAATTACGTTAATAATAAAAAAATGGCATTAGAAATAACAGACAGCAACTTCGAGGAGTTAGTATTAAAATCAGACAAACCTGTACTTTTAGATTTTTGGGCAGAATGGTGTGGCCCTTGTCGCATGGTTGGTCCAGTTGTAGATGAATTACATAAAGAATATGATGGCAAAGCCGTTATAGGTAAATTAAATGTAGATGAAAATCCAAAAGTAGCTACAGAGTATGGTATCATGAGTATTCCAGCCTTGTTGTATTTTAAAAATGGCCAAGTAGTTGACAAGCAAGTAGGCGCAGTACCTAAACATATTCTTGCTAACAAGCTAGACGCACAATTGGCTTAAAAGAAATTTATTTTTTTAGAATTAAAGACGCGAATATTCGCGTCTTTTTTGTTTATTTACATTTGAATTGAAAAGTCAAATTACAGAACAAGATTTATTACAAACTGGCAACCTTGAATTTTTAGCAAAACAGGTTGTTGAAGGTTTTATAACTGGGCTTCATAAGAGCCCCTTTCATGGTTTTAGTGTGGAGTTTGCCGAACATAGGCAATACAATACAGGTGAGAGTATCAAGCATATTGATTGGAAGCTTTTTGCAAGAACTGAAAAGCTTTATACCAAAAGGTTTGAAGAAGAAACAAACCTTAGGTGTCATATCATTATTGATAGGTCTTCATCCATGTATTTCCCTGAAGAAGGTTTTAATAAAATTAGATTTTCGGTTTATGCTGCTGCTTCATTAATATATTTGATGAAAAAGCAAAGAGATGCCGTTGCTTTAAGTGTCTTTAGTGATGAGGTTGAATTTGTTTCACAAGCTAAATCGAGCATGGTACATGCTAAGATGTTATTCAATAAACTAGGACAGATTTTGGCTAGTCAACAAAAGAATGTCAATAGCAATATTTCAAAAGCATTGCATCAAATTGCCGAAACCATTCATCAACGTTCTCTGGTAATTGTTTTTAGTGACTTTATGCAAAGTGGGAACGATGATTTGTATGCGGCCCTGCAGCATCTTAAATACAATAAACATGAAGTTATTTTGTTTGATGTAAAAGATAAAAATGCTGAGTTGCTTTTTGATTTTAAAAATAGACCCTACCAATTTATCGATAGTGAATCAGGAGAAAAATTGAAGCTTCATCCAAATGCTGTAAAAGATAATTATTTGAAAGCTCTTGAGGAATATGAAGCAAAACTGAAATTGAAATGCACCCAATACCATATTGAATTGGTTAAAGCATCACTGTCGAACAACTTTACCCAAATTTTATTACCTTTTTTGATGAAAAGAAATAAAATAAAATAGCGACAAAAATTTTATTTTCTGAGGGAATTGTCGTATTTTTGTGAGGATTATGGCAACAACATATAAATCAACTCGAAAAAAAAATAAAGAATTTATCCCCCCAGAGGCTGATTCTACTATTAGTTTGGTTGAAGAATCAGCCTTGAAATACTTTTCAGATTCTAGTAATTATCTTAAGGTAATGTTAGGAATCAATGCCTCCATAACGAATGAAATGGATTATATAGATATTACTCGTAAAGGCCTTAAAAAGGATTCAGTTGTTAGGGTTTCTCAAAAGTTGGATATATCTCAAGAAAAAATGAGCAGCCTATTGCATATGAGTGCACGCACTTTTCAGAGATTAAAAGATAACGAGCCTCTAGATATATACACCACAGAGCAAACCATAGAAATGGCAAAAGTAATTGTTAGGGCGCATCAGGTTTTTGAAGATGAAACCATAGCTATTCAATGGCTTAAAGGTCCACTCAAGGTTTTGGGTGGTGTATCACCAATTGATTTATTTGATACCAGTTTTGGTGTTCAAATGGTTTTGGATGTATTGGGTCGCATTGAGCAAGGTGTATATTCATAGTTATGCTGCTATATAGATTTAGTAAGCTTGAATATATTAACGATATTAGTGGTAATGGAGCTAAATTATACGGAGGACGCTGGAATAGTAGAGGTCTACCAATGCTCTATACTTCTGAAAGTGTTTCCTTAGCTTTAATAGAACTACTTTGCAATTCGGGTAACGTATTTTCATTGAATAAAACAGGATTTATAATTTTGGATATTCCCACGAGAAATACCATTGTTGAATTGCAAAAAAATGAATTACCCTTAAATTGGCAGGCTTATCCTTCCTCTGATAGCTTAAAGAAAATTGGGGATTTGTGGTTGCAAAATAAAAACTCATTGGCCTTGAAAGTGCCATCAGCAGTGGTGGATGTTGAATACAATGTATTGCTAAATCCATTGCATAAAGATTTTAATAAAGTAAAAGTGATAGGCGTGAAACCTTATCAAATAGACAAAAGATTATTAAACTAAATGATAGCATTTCCATGTTGTAAAATAAATTTAGGACTTCATGTTATAAACAAGCGTGAGGATGGATTTCATAATTTGGAAACCATTTTTTATCCTGTGCCATGGTTCGATATGCTTGAATTTGTTGTGGATAATGAATCTGCGAAGGGCGAAGTGAAATTCATTTCAGATGGATTAACTATAGAAGGTGGTACTGATAATAATTTGGTTATAAAAGCATACAAGTTATTGCATCAAAAGTATGATTTGGCTGCCGTGAAAGTGTTTTTATATAAGAAAATACCTATGGGGGCCGGATTAGGTGGAGGAAGCAGTGATGCAGCCTATACTCTCATACTTTTGAATGATTTGTTTTCTCTACGATTAACCACAATTGAGTTGGAAAAATACGCCTCACAGCTTGGAAGTGATTGTGCCTACTTCATCAAAAGGGGTTCTCAATTTGCAAAAGGAAGAGGTGAATTATTAGAGCCTATTGATTTGAATTTGAAGAATTATTTTTTGTGTTTGATTAAGCCTGATATACACGTTAGCACCATACAAGCCTTTTCAGGTGTAAAGAAAAGAGGAGAGTCAAGTGCTTCACTAAAAGAATTGATTCAATTACCGATGAATGATTGGAAAAATGTTATTCAAAATGATTTTGAAGAAAGTGTTTTTAAGATTTATCCTGAGTTGGCAAGTATCAAAAATAAACTATACGAAATGGGGGCCGAATATGCTGCTATGAGCGGCAGTGGCTCAACTATTTTGGGTTTGTTTAAAATCTTACCAGACTTGTCTGAAATGAAAAATACTTATACTGTATTTACTTGTGAGTTATAATTAGGTTATTGCTCAGAGTCACTTTCAATCACACCATCTCTAAGGCGAACTATTCTTTTGGCTCTTTTTGCAATGTCTTCTTCATGGGTAACAATAATTACCGTATTTCCTTTTTGATGGATTTCTTCCAATAAATCCATTATTTCGTGAGAGGTTTTTGAATCTAAATTTCCTGTGGGTTCATCTGCTAAGATAATTGCGGGTTGATTTACCAAGGCTCTAGCAATGGCAACTCTTTGTCTTTGACCACCTGATAACTCGTTGGGTTTATGTTCCATTCTGTCGCCAAGTCCAACACTTGCAAGTGCTTTAGATGCTTTGTCACTGCGCTCCTTTTTACTTACCCCTGCATAAACCAAAGGCAATGCCACGTTATCTAATGAGGTGTTTCTAGCTAAAAGGTTAAAGGTCTGAAAAATGAAGCCAATTTCCTTGTTTCTAATTTCGGCCAATTCATTGTCAGTCATGTTGCTCACATCGGTTCCATTTAATTTATAACTTCCGCGTGATGGTGTATCCAAGCAACCTAAAATATTCATTAAGGTAGATTTGCCTGAGCCTGATGGTCCCATCAAGGCGACATATTCACCTTTGTTTATTTGTAAATCAACAGATAGAAGCGCATTAACTTCTTGCGTTCCTATTCGGTAGGTTTTTCCTATTTTTTGTATATCGATTACTTTCTGAGCCATGCTGCAATGTAGCTTTTAGATAATGAGGCCATATGAGTTTTATTTGAATGGTAAAATACCCTTATTTATCCAAGACTTTTGGAACTCGAAAATAATCAGAGTCTTTAGCTGGCGCATTAAGAAGGGCTTCTTGCTTGCTAGTGTTTTGTATCACCACATCTTCTCTAAGTCTGTTAACTTCGTCCGTCATAAAAATTAGGGGCTCAACATTATCTGTATTTATTTCATTTAATTTTTCGAAATAAGAGATAATACTATTCATGTCTTTTTTTAAACTTTCCTTTTCTGAGTCGCTAAATTCTAATTTGGCTAATTCTGCTAACCTATCTATCTTTTCGTTATTGATATCCATGTTCTTTTAATTTATTATTTATGATGTGGTAAACTTGGTCTTTCAATGTATCCAAGTCATTTAGTGTCATACCTTTTGTTGATATGGGTTTGTGAATGTATTGAATGACTTTTCCAGGCTGACCTTCAAATACACCTTGATCAGGCAAAACAAGGTGATTTCCTATAATTGTAACCGGTAAAATGTCTACCTGAGTCTCAATGGCAAGTCTAAAAGGACCATCTTTAAACTTGATTAGTTTGGGAGTTTGATTTGAAATAGTTCCTTCTGGAAAGATGACCATACTTCTTCCGTTTTCAATATATTTTACGGTTTTGAGGTATGCTTCCGCAGCTCTTCTCACATTTTTTCTGTCAACTGCGATGTCTATTGTTCTGAACCAAATACCAAAAAGCGGAATTTTTTCTAGTTCAGCTTTTGCAAGAAAACTAAAATCTAATTGATTTAATTTTACTGTCAGGGTAATGATATCAAGTTGTGAAGTGTGATTGGGTGTTATCACATAAGCTTTATTCGGATCTATTGGTTCTTCATAAATTTGCTTTACTCGAATAAAACCTGTTAGTAACAAGAATTTGCCCCACACCCTGCGAATTCGATGTCCCCAAGTATATCTTTTAGGGTTGCTTAGGGTGTAATAAATAGCTGGGTATAGAATTAAAAACATAACTAATGTGCATAGTCCGAACCATGCTGCATATATTGTTTTTAATGGGTTTTTACTTATTTTCACTAGTTAAATTTCAAATATTATTGTCTCCAAGCAGATGGATTCTTTCTCCACTCTGCCAGAAGCTCCAATTGATTTTCTTTTACAATATTGTTTGCCACAGCTACACTTAATAGTGTGTTATAGTTGCACAATGACACGTATTCACAATTGGCATCAGAGAAAGCCTTTACTGCTTCATCAAAACCATAGGTAAATATGCTTGCCATACCAATTACATGAGCACCAAAATCTCTCAGTGAGTTTACCGCTTGCAAACTACTTTTACCTGTACTGACTAAATCTTCAATTACTAAAATTTTTTGACCTTGTTTGATATCACCTTCTACTTGTTTTGCCATACCATGTTTTTTTGCCTCAGAGCGAACATAACCAAAGGGTAAAGACAATTCGTCCGCAACTAATACACCAGGGGCAATCCCTGCAGTGGCTACTCCAACGATGGCTTCAGTTTGGGGGAATTTGGCTATAATTAAGCGTGAAAGTTCCTTTTTAATAAAATTTCTAACTTCGGGGTGAGATAACGATAGTCGGTTATCGCTATAAATCGGACTTTTCCAACCACTAGCCCAAGTAAATGGATTTTCGGGTTGAAGTTTAATCGCATGTATTTGTAACAAATATTCTGCTATTTTTGCCGATACAGATTTACTTACTTCCATATTCAGCAAATGTATAAAATTTTTATAAACGATAAGCCCTTAATATTTACGAAAAGTCAAATATCTGATGGTATTTATGCATCATTGCCTGTTCATGAGTTTTCAGCCCAATCTCTTATGGGTATTGTGAGAGAAGTCGAGGAGCTACATCACAAAGGTGCTATTATTATTTGTGAAGATTTTGAAATGGCATGGACTGAATTTAATCAATATTTTAAATCAATAGTGGCTGCGGGCGGTTTGGTTTATAACACTGAAGGACAACTTTTGCTTATTAAAAGGCTTGGAAAATGGGATTTGCCAAAGGGTAAAATTGATGCAGGTGAGACCATTGAAGAGGCCGCTATTCGTGAGGTAGAGGAAGAATGTGGAATTAACCAACTAAGTATTATTAGTAAAGTTACAACTAGTTATCACTCATATAAATTACACGGTCATAGATTTATAAAAGTTACCCATTGGTTTAAAATGAAAACACTTTTCGATGGAGTACTTATTCCGCAAGCTGAGGAGAGTATAACAGAAGCAATTTGGACTCATGTAAAGGACATTAAACCCATGGAAATAGATACATACACCTCTATTAGAGATATATTATTAGAAATTTAGTTTATCCAATTTGCAACAAAATAGGCGGAACT
>CANHJJ010000031.1 GCA_947460565.1 Bacteroidota bacterium | reverse complement strand
TTGATTCATTGGCTCAAATTGCTGGATTGTTCATTAGACCAGGAGAGATTCCATATGCCCCTGCAGACTATGTTAATGCTGAATTGTTTACCGAACTGCGCATTGAATTTGGTGGTATTTTGGTTAAAAGTTCAGGGCGATTAAGCATACCTAAATCAAAGACACCTATGCCTGTTGTTATTATTGTGCCGGGCTCGGGTGGTATTGACAAAGATTGTTCTATTGGTCCAAACAAGATATACAAAGACTTGGCCTGGGGGCTCGCATCCAAAGGCATTGCGGCTTTTAGATACGATAAAAAAACACATCAGTATTTGAACAAATTACTCGAGGATGATTCTTTGGGCAAAGAACCCTTTACTGTTGAAAACGAATACTTGCAAGACCTTGAAGAAATCATCACTGCCATTGCTGCCCGTAAAGAAATCAATCCAAATCAAATCTATCTCATTGGGCACAGCCAAGGTGGCTATTTGATTCCTATGTTCAATAAAAAATTTAAAAACATTGCGGGTTTTATTTCTATGGCTGGTACACTAAGAGAAATCCCAAGCCTTGCCATAGAACAAATTGAGTATATCAATGGGTCTCAAAAGTTGTCTAGCAAAGACTCAATAGCTATGGCTGATTTAAAAGAGAAAATGCAAAACTCAACCCGTGCTCGTATTCATTCTATGACATCAAATGCCCAAGTGATGGGGCCTTATACGCTTGATTATTGGAAATATTTAGCTTCTTACCATCCAGAAGAATTGGCATTAAAAATAAACAAACCATTATATGTGCTGCAAGGCGAAAGGGATTACCAAGTAAAAATGCTTGACTTTGATATTTGGAAAAAGACCATGCAAAATAAAAAGCAAGTATCATTCAAATCTTACCCATCCTTAAACCATTTGTTTATTGAAGGCAAAGGCCCATCCATGCCTAAGGAATACACCCAAGCAGGAAATATGTCTGAAGAGGTGATAAATGATATTGTGAATTGGGTGAGAGTTCAGGGTGAAGGTAAGTAGAGGAAAGAGAACAGTTGTTAGAAATGGTATAATTTAAACAATCATGAGATCACAGCTTCTTCCTGACTTCGACACTGGGTCACCCAAATTCAAAATTAAATAGACTTGCAAGTTCTTTTTGCTCGTTTGTTAGTAATAAAATGTGTTTTATCGTTTGATTATCAACTGTTGTAGATTGAATTTGATAAATTGTCTTAGCAATTTCGATTGCTTTTTCTGGACTAATTTCAGATTTGAATGATTTCAATAATCTCTCAATTTCTTTGTACATTTTATATGCAACAAAAGAGATGCATATATGTGCTTCTATTCTTCTTTGTAATCGATGATAAATTGGCCGTATTTTTAAATCTGTTTTTGATATTCTGAATGCCTTTTCAATTTGCCATAAGTGTTGGTAATTCTCAATGATTTCATCTTTACTTAAATTTGTATTTGTAATATATCCTTTGAGTCCATCCCAGGCTTGATCCTCTTTGAGTTTACTTTTATCAATGGTGACCTTTATTTCACCATCCATTTTTAAATATTTATTATACCCTCTGTTGTTTATGTTTGATTTGGTCAAGTGACCTATTCTAATTTGCTTTTCGAGTTTTCTAAGACCTTTTTCACGATTATGACTATCCTTTTTAGCTCTATTATCAGAATAAGTTATTATTAGATTTAGGTTCCCCTTTTTAATTAATGCACTTTGTCCATTTTTAAGTCGCAAGGCTAAAATCTTTTCCTTGATCGTATTGGTTTCATTCTTGATTCGAGCACCTAGTATAAACTCATAGTTCTTAGTTTGTAACTCCTCAATATTCGAGCGTGACAACAGGCCACTGTCAGCAATAATAATTAGCCGTTCTAACGAGTATTTTAGCTTGAAGGCTTCCAGAACAGGCAGCATTGTATGTCCTTCAAACTTATTCCCCTCAAAAATCTCATAGGCCAATGGATACCCATCTCTACTAACTAACAACCCAAGAACAATTTGAGGATTCTGATGCTTTCCCTCTTTTGAAAAGCCTGTTTTACGGAGATCATCTTCATCATCAATTTCAAAATAAATCGTTGTTACATCGTAGAAGACAACACTTATTTCATTGTTTAAAATCTTTCGAGTATGCTCGTAACTAATCTGTTGAATTAGTTCCTTTTGGCTTGTATGAAGTTTGTCTAGATAGCGATAAATCTGCTGAACTGGTAAATCAATATTTTTGTATCGATTAATATAATCACTTGTTTTAAGCTTGCTTGAGGGATAAATCAATCTTGAAAATACAAGGTTCTTAAAAATATCATCTTTAAGTTTATGAAAACCTATTTGCTCAAATATTGGCTCTAATAAAAGCTGTGTGCCTACCTCTATATGTGATGTTATTTGATTGAAAACTGACTTTACAATTGACTTTTCGTTTGAAAAATCAATTTGAAATTGCCCTTCTAAATTAGAGATAAACTGCTTCCCTTTTTCAAATAATAATGCAATCTCATCGGCACGACTAGAACTGCCAATAGTTTTAACAAGCTTAGATTTACCATTAACTTTTGAAATCACTTGAATGCTAACAACTCCGCTTTTATTATTTTTCTTTCTAACAAACACATAGTAAAATAAAATTAAAAGCCCTGGGTCACCCAAAAATCAATCAAAAAACATGATTAATTGCTAAAAATCAGCATGTTAAAATTTAGAGGTCATTTTTTTGTCGAAGTCAGGAAATAGGGTAGTTAAAGTTTCTCAAAAACCAAAGTTAAAAGAGTAAAGAGGTACCAATAGTTACAAAATTGAAATAAATAATTTTATTTTTTCCATATGGGTTTAAAAAAGTCTCATTTGTTCCTTGATACCTTGAACCAATCTTAAAGTACAAACTTCTTTTAATAGTTTTGTTAATTTTAAAACCCATACTTATGTTATAAACTTCACCTAAATAGTAGAGGCTTTCGAAAGGGTTATAATACCTGGAAAACCCATAAGATAAATTCAAAAGCGGTGCTAAACGACCTGTTGCCATAGGTATCATGGCTTCTATTGTAAAAGGATATACCATGGTTCGGGTATAGGCATTTAGCCCAACGCCTAATCCTATATGGAAATTTTTATGAAATTTGTAGCCGGCAACAAATCTAAAGTCGAATGAGTGATCAATATTTTTATAAGGCAATCCATTCACTGTAACAATTCCTACACCTTGCCCAAAATTAGTTTCTACGTAACCAAATGTTCCTCGTTCATCATACTCTTCGTTATTTTCATTTGCTGGTTTATCACTTAGATTTTCCTTATATATTTTTTCAATTTGTTTTTTAGTAAATCCAAATTCATTATTTGATAAGGTTAAAATTTTAATTATTTCAGAGGTATCCTTATCTGTGCTGTCAGCTTTTAAGATTGTTCCTCTATAAATACTCCCATTTTTTAAAACAACTACATCAACTAAGGTGCTTTTTTGGGTATACCCCTTACTCATTAAGAGCAGTAAAAAACAACTAAAAAGTATCTTTAAATGAATGTGTACCATACACATATTTAATTTGCTTTGATTCGAAGTGATAAGGTATTCAAGAAGTGTTTCATGCCTAATAAGAAGAAAATTTTAATTGGAAAATAATTAATTAAATTTTTAATATAAAGTAAGTAGCTGTCTAGCGCAAACTCTATTATTAAAATAAATGATTTGTATATGTTATTATTTCTCAAAGTAAATGAAAATTACCCTTCAAGTCCCAATACCACTTTTTCAATGATATCACAGGCTTCATGTATTTGGTCTTCTTTGATTACCAAAGGTGGCGCAAAACGAATGATATCTCCATGTGTTTGTTTAGCTAATAGCCCATTGTCTTTAAGCTGCAAGCAAACATCATACGCGGTTTTACCATCACCAAAAGGCTTGATAACAATGGCATTCAATAATCCTCTGCCTCTCACAGTGGTAATTAGGTTTGATTTACTCATCAAATTTTCCATACGATTACGGAAAATTTTACCCATCTCTTCAGCGTTTTCTGCAAGTTTCTCGTCTTTTAAAACCTTTAATGCTTCCATCGCTACTGCACAAGCAACTGGGTTTCCACCATAAGTACTTCCATGCTCACCTGGTTTTATTCCTAACATGACTTCATCATTGGCCAAAACGCAACTTACGGGCATTAAGCCGCCTGAAAGTGCTTTACCTAAAACCAATAAATCGGGCTTTACATTTTCATGATCGCAAGCCAACATTTTTCCTGTACGACAAAGCCCAGTTTGAACTTCATCTGCAATCATTAACACATTGTATTTGGTACACAAATCGCGAACGCCTTGCAAATAGCCTTCATGCGGCACAACTACGCCTGCTTCACCTTGGATGGGCTCAAACATAAAAGCGGCAATGTTTGGATTGGATTTGAATTTGTTTTCTAAAGCTTCTAAATCATTGTATGGGATTAATGAAAATCCTGGCATAAAAGGTCCGAAACCAGCATAGCTACTTGGGTCATTGCTTGAGCTAATGGCAGCCATGGTTCTTCCCCAAAAATTACCTTCAACAAAAACAATTTCTGCTTTGTTTTCGGCAATACCTTTTACAGCATATCCCCATCTTCTGGCTAATTTAATGGCAGTTTCACCACCTTCAACACCTGTATTCATTGGCAATACTTTGTCATAACCAAAATATTGGGTAATGAATTTTTCATATTCTCCAAGTAAGTTATTGTGAAAGGCGCGACTGGTTAAAGCCAATTTCTGCACCTGTTTAATCATTGCATCTACAATACGCGGGTGGCAATGACCTTGGTTAACGGCACTGTAAGCAGATAGGAAATCAAAATACTTTTTACCTTCCACATCCCACATAAAAATACCTTTAGCACTTTCAAGTACTACGGGAATGGGATGGTAATTATGCGCACCATAAGTATGCTCTAAATCAATAAAGTAATCAGATTTTGTAAGTTCCATTGCGTCTTTCATCATGGAGCAAACTTACATCAATATTTGCTTATTTTAAAGCGACTTACATCAGATTTCCAAATAGGTAGTTCATCTTTATTGCTTAATAACAATATTTTTTATCATTTGCTCAGTGTTATTTTGCAAACGCAGAATATAAATGCCTTCGCTAATATTGGTATGTATGCTTAAATCTTGTTCTCCCTTTTTCAGGGTTTGAGTTTCTGTCCACACTTCTTGACCTAATAAATTTAATAAAGAAATCAGGATGCTAGAAGCATATTTAGCGTCCACCTTAATGGTAAAATTGCCGTTACTTGGATTAGGATAAACTAACAGTGAACTCATGTTTTGTATCTTATAAATACCTGTAAGATTTCCATTATTAAGGTTTCCTCCACTGCCAACCCCAAAAAGATATTTGCTATTTAATTCTTTGTATGAAGTAATACTTTTTGTGTAAGGTCCGCCACCTGTAGAGGCTCCTGCAGCTGATGCACTCCAGAGAAAGGCAAGATTTTGAGTAGATACATAACAACTGCTTCTGTTAAATAAAGGTAGTTCATCTGGAGTATTCCATTGAAGATTTATATCCAATATACTGCCCCCAGTTTGTGCATCATTAATAAACCAGGTTTTATTAACAGCGTTGCTAGTTACTACACCTGTAGTGTCAATAATAAGCGCAGCAACTGCCGCTATGAAATTATCTGTAGTGCCAGTATTGGTAATACTTGCAGGGCTATAACTGTTTTTGTTTCCTACAGGGAAAGTAATATTATTAGCTCTGCCACTTGGTCCAACATTGTTAATTTGTAACACCCCAATGCTATCAGTTTGAACGAAAGCATTAGCACTGTATCCTGAAATGGAAGCATTGTTATCTATAACAAGATTACTTGTTTTTAGAACAACATTACCTTGGTTCAAATCAAGTTTGTTTACAACGGTTGTATTGCCACCTAATACGAGGTCATATGGGTTTCTTTGTGTTAGGTTATTAGTGGTAAAAGCTGCTGCTGTATATTGAGTTCTGTTGGTTCCTGCAATATCATTTCCTTTAAATTCAATGCTTGCCGCATTGCTGTTTAATGTGCCATAATTATCTAAGTTAGCCCTAACTGTTAAAACATCAGAGCTTGCCATGTAATGGGTTGCATTGGGCATTAATACATAACCTCTAGCATCTAAACTTCCAGAAAATGCTCCATTGTATATAGTAGCTTCATGATATTTGTCAAGAGTTGCAGTTGTATCTGCACCAGTTACTTGTGATTTGGTAATCCATTGTGCACCGTTCCAATATGATGGGGTATAGCAATATTTTTGGTTGTTAATTGTAGCAGGTGTTCCAACATAGGAAACCACGGTCTCAATAAAACCAGTTGAAGGGTTAGTGTAATTAAAACCTGCGCCTGGCGGTGCATTAAACCTCCACGCAAATTTTGGCGAATTTGTTGTTGAATATGGCGCAGAGTTTGTTAATAATAGAGTTGAACATTTAACCCTTTTTCCAGCGGGTATAATTGTCCCAGAACCTGCCGGGACACTATTAATTACTTTTCTAATAGTGTACATTTTTGGTAATGGCCATGTTGGGGGGAAAATATTAGCATCTCCAATGCCAGTTTGTTGTGAAGGTAAAAGTTCGCTTGATATCATGGAAACAGATACACTTCCATTATTAAGCCATAAAGAATCAATGTTTAATGCAATTGTACCACCGCGCAATTCAAAATCAAAAGCATCTAAATTATATAAATAAACATCCAATTGATATGTATTTGGATTAGTTAGCTTTTCATTCTCTAATCTCCATTCAAACTTAGGTAATTGGGCAAAAGCATAGATGTTAATGATACAAAATGCTAAGACACAAAGTAATCTTTTTTTCATAATTAGAATTGTTTTAGGAGAATATTACTATGCAAGTTGAAACAATAAATTGAGATAAGGAAAAATTAAGAGTTATTTTACAAATGCGAGCGTATAAACAACTAAGTACATTTTTCACAATATACTACCATTCACCACAACTTTCTCTATTACATCACTACCAAAATTATAAGGGATAAAGGCTAAGCTTGAAATGGGTTTAGTAATAATTAAATTGGCTATTTTGCCTTTGGTTATGCTTCCATGTGTATGGCTTAATTCCAAAGCATAAGCTCCATTGATAGTAGATGCATTGATGGCTTCTTCAGGTGTAATCTTCATCTGAGTGCAAGCCAAACTTACCACAAAACCCATTCGTCCATTGGGCGAGCTCCCTGGATTATAATCACTGGCTAGACAAACGGGCAGTCCTGCATCAATCATTTTGCGGAATGGGGCATAAGGAATACCTAAAAAGAAACTGCAATTAGGCAGAGCAACTGGCATGGTTTGACTATTTTTCAAACAATCAATTTCTGCATCGCTTGTATATTCAAGATGATCCACACTCAAGGCTTTGTGTTTTACTGCCGTTTGCACCCCGCCTGTATAGCCCAATTCGTTTCCATGTATTTTGGCTTTAAGTCCATATTGTGTAGCTGCATCAAGCACTTGGCTAGTTTCTTCAGGGCTATAAAATCCTTGGTCACAAAACACATCGCAATAGTCAGCTAAGTTTTCGGCCGCAATCTGAGGCAACATTTCCTCAATGATAAGTTTAATATAAGCTTGGTGATCATATTTGTATTCCATTGGAAAGGCATGTGCACCAAGGAAAGTAGCTTTTATTGAAATAGGAGAGACCTCTTTTAATCTCTTAATCACACGAAGCATTTTGATTTCATCCTTCACTGTAAGGCCATATCCACTCTTAATCTCAATGGCACCTGTACCATAGGAAATCACTTCATTCAATCTAGCTAATGCTGCTTCAAAGAGTTCATCTTCACTCATCGCTTGTAATTTCTTGGCAGAATTTAAAATGCCGCCACCTGCAGCAGCTATTTCTTCATAGCTTTTGCCTTTTATACGCATCACAAATTCCTCTTCTCGAGTGGCAGCAAATACCAAGTGTGTATGTGAGTCAACGAATGAAGGTAATACTGTTTTATTCGTAGCATCTAATTCAGTTACATTAGATGTTTCTATATCTATTTTTGAAATATCCTCCATCTTCCCATAAGCCTCAATCAAACCATCTTTGCAATAAATAAAAGCATTTTCAATACCAGACAATTCTGCCATTTCTGAACCTTTGCGAAGCAGTCGTCCGTTTTCGTCAATGCCTACCAATTGTTTTATGTTTTTTATGAGAAGACTATTATTCATGATTGATTCTTTTTACCCTTGGCACAAGCCTTTGATTTGATTACAAAAGCAAATATATATTTTACTTTGGCTTTCTCAGCTTGGTTTCTGAAATCAATTTGTGTAAAGTTGATTTGTAGTATATACTTAAAATATATACTTTTGCTAAAGCTATTTATGAAAACATTATCATTAAAATTAGACAATGCCATTTTTGATGAAACAGAAAAAATAACTTCTGAAATCAAAACAACTCGAAATAGGTACATCAACGAAGCGGTTGAATTGTACAACCAGTTTAACAAAAGAAAGTTGTTAAAAATGCAAATACAAAAGGAGTCATTGCTAACCAAAAATGATTCGTTGGCCATATTAAAGGAATTTGAATCTTTTGTGGATGAAGATTAAGCAATTTGAAATTTGGTTGGCCGATTTAAATCCAAGTAGAGGAACCGAGCTAGGAAAAACTAGACCAGTAGTTGTCGTTCAATCTGATTTGTTAAATGAAGTACATTTGTCTACTTTGATTTGCCCAATTACAACTAACATAAAGCCGGAGATAGATATACTTAGGGTTCATCTAAATAAAGCTCAATTAGATAAGTTAAGCGATGTTTTAGTAGATCAGATAAGAGCTATTGATAATCAGAGATTGATTAAAAAGTTGGGAAAACTAAATAAAGAGCAGCAAAATAAGTTGAAGGCAAATATTAAAATAGTGATGGATTTATAGATAACCTTAAATTCCTTTGATCTTTTTCTCAATCCCACTTGTTGAGTAACCTTCGATATAATCAATGGTTTTCACCTCTCCGTCTTTAGCCATTACCACATCATACCCAACAATGTTTTCTGGTTTATAATCGCTGCCTTTTACCAGCACATCTGGTTGCACCAATTTGATGAGTTCATATGGTGTTTCTTCATCAAACAAAGTCACAGCATCCACAAAAGCCAATGCACTTAAAATAAATTGCCTTGATTGTTCATCTTGAATAGGGCGATGCGGTCCTTTGAGCTTGCTAACCGAGGCATCGGTGTTTAAACCCAAAACAAGTTTTGAGCCCATATCAGCAGCTTTGGCTAAGTAGTCGATATGCCCTCGGTGAATCAAATCAAAACAGCCATTGCTGAAAACAATTTTTTCACCCGCTGCATGCCATTTTTTTACTTGCTCACTAAGGCTTTCCCAAGTGTGTATTTTATTATTTATATTTTGGTGGTGTGACACGGGTAATTATGAATTTAGAATTTAAAATTAAGAATTATGAGCTGACTATATCTAATTGATTTTTGAATTACTACTTATGATTTTCTACTACCGTTTTCATATGCTCTAAAAACTCTTTCATTCCTGATTGCGAATATTGATGGGCCTCAGGGCTAGGATAACCTATTTGAGTCCATGTGAAAGCAGTGGTTTCAGAGTTCTTAGGATTTATGGTATACTTTACAATGGCATAGTTTTCAGGCATATCTTCTAATCCTGAAAATTCACTCCAATAGCTATAGCTTAATGTTTTGTGCAAATCATTTTCTAAAACTATACCCTTGTCCTTATATGAATGTCCATCAAACTCTCCTTGAAAAGTTACATCACTGCCCACTTTCCAATCCGTTATTGTGTTGGTACCAAAAAGATATTCTTTGATAATACTTGGATTGGTAAGTGCTTCCCACACTTGAGAAAGAGAAGCCTTTATGTCAACTGATTCTGAAACGACTAAATCTTTATTCATATAAAATGTATTTAGCTAATTATGATTTGGCTTTCTGCTTGTTCAATACCAATACAGATATGATACCACCTAAAAGCAGTAGCATCAGCATTTGTATCCCATGTACCATAGTGGCATAGGCTGTTCCATCATTAAAAGCTACACCAAAAATAAGCAATGCTTGGGCAACAAAAAAGTGGTAGGAGCCTGCACCTGCGCCTGGCGCTGGAAGTGCAACACCAATGGT
The DNA here is from genome assembly GCA_947460565.1 of Bacteroidota bacterium. GTDB lineage: Bacteria > Bacteroidota > Bacteroidia > UKL13-3 > UKL13-3 > RGVD01. The sequence goes on along the minus strand of CANHJJ010000031.1, from coordinate 2,313 downwards.
GCCGATGGCAAAAACAGTTAAACAAGCTGTAAAATTTAATTCTTTTGTGGCGTCCATGGCAAACAAACAGAAATACATCATCAATACATAGCACGACCAAATGCCCACACTTAGGAGGATAAACAATACTGGACTTTTTACCTGTTTAATGCTTAGTAACCCGTCACTGAAACCCTTCAAGAAATGAAGCACTTTCTGAACCAATGGGTGTTGCATGATTTTATTTCTAAAAACAAATATTACCAGCACAATGATTACAAATCCTCCCAATAAAATCCACTTAATAGGAAGCCCAGAGCTGGCTGCACTTTGATTTTTTTGTAGATATTCTTGAATGAAATTGTACAACAAATCAAACTGAATGAGGAAAATGAGTCCTAATAAAGCCAACATAAAGAATAAATCTACAATTCGCTCAGTTACTACAGTACCAAGGGATTTGTCAACTGGCACATTATCGGTTTTGTATAAGGCAGCACACCTCGATACTTCACCACCTCTTGGGATAAAGTAATTCATCATATAGCCAATAATAACCGCATAAAAGCTATGTAAAGCAGATACTTTATAGCCCAAAGGTTCATATAAAAGTATTGCACGATAGGCCCTTAAATAATGACTAAACAAAGATACTGCCATGCCTAATCCAAGCCACATAAAATTAGCATGTGCTATCTTTTCAAACAGTTCATTCCAATTCTGCCCTTTAAAGGCAAAGTACAAGAAGAAAGCGCCAATGGCAGCAATGATGGTATATTGGATAATGGATTTAAGCTTAGCGTTCACTTAAGCCAGTTTGTTGTTATTGTCAGGGTATATTTCAATAGGCTTGTATGACTTGGCTTCCGCCATTTCTACAATCCCGTAAGATATTACGATAACAGGGTCGCCAACAGCAGCTTTGCGGGCTGCAGGGCCATTTAAGCAGATAACACCCGAGCCACGAGCCCCAGTAATCACATACGTTTCTAAACGCTCACCATTGTTAACGTTCACCACCTGCACTTTTTCGTTTTCTATAAGATTTGCTGCATCCATCAAATCCTCGTCAATGGTAATACTGCCCACATAATGCAACTCAGTTTGGGTAACTACGCCACGGTGGATTTTAGATTTTAATATTTGTATTTGCATAAAATAGAGCTGCGAAGCTAAATCAAATTGATAAAAGCACAAAATTTGCTCTGTTTTAAGTGATTAAATAAATGGTAAATGCGGTGTTTAGAAATCAAGTTATGCTTAGTTTTCCAGGGTTTGCCTATGGTTGTTATTTAGCGTAGCGTCACCAACCATATATGCAGCGAAGTATAATAAAACCAACTGTAGGCAAAACAATTAATTTGTCAGTATCACGCACTCGCTCGCATGTTGCGAGTGAGTGTTTATAAGGCGTTTCGCCCTTTTGAATAAATAGAATTATATTGCCAAGGGCTTTATGAGCGAATTTAGAATTACCACAACTGATGAATTGTATTTTGTAACGCTAACCACAGTAGGTTGGGTTGATGTTTTTACTAGAAATGATTATAAAAATATTTTGGTTGAGAATTTGAAATATTGCCAACAAATTGAAAACTTAGAAATTTATAGCTATGTGATTATGAGCAATCATATACACATGATATGTAGACGGAAAGATAAAGATTTTAAAGAGTTACTAGGAAGATTTAAAAGTAATAGTGCTAAACAAATAATTAAAGCCATCGAAAATAACTAGCAAGAAAGTAGAAAAGACTGGTTGTTGTATTTGTTCAATTATTTTGCAAAATCCAATAAACAATATAGTAAAAATCATTTTTGGCAATATACTATTCATCCTGTTTTACTCTATTCAAATGAAGTTATTAAGCAAAAAATGGACTATATACATATGAATCCAGTTAGGGCAGGATTGGTAAACGAGCCGGAAAATTATATCTATTGTAGTGCAAATGTTTTTAGTCCTTTAAAAGTAATAGCGTTTTGAAAGATAGGTAGAATCAGCCAGAGGCTTATCAATATACTCACCAGCGGGACGCTAGCGAGTGCGAGGAGTGTGATATAACCAACCGCAGGCAAAGCAAAAAAAACGGGCACAATTTTCATTGCACCCGTCTGTTTGTATAGTATTAAAAAAATTATTCAACTTCCACTTTTACCTTTGAGATTGCATCTCCTGAAGCGGCCTTTTCTTTTATTTTAGCTTCTATTTCAGCACACAACTCAGGGTTGTCAGTTAATATTTGTTTCACCGAATCACGACCTTGTCCTAATTTGGTTTCGTTGTAGCTAAACCATGAACCTGATTTTTTTATGATTTCAAAATCCACACCT
>CANHJJ010000030.1 GCA_947460565.1 Bacteroidota bacterium | reverse complement strand
GAACAATTTTCCAACGATTTCTTCAGGGAAAGAACCACGAGGTTTAGCGATTGGATCAAATTTTGTATCACCATTATTATCTACATAAACAGTGTCATTTTTAGCTAATTTAAATTGTTCAGCTTGGTCTGCAGCCCATTTGCGAGCAACAGCGCTATCATCAGAAGTTGGCGCAAAATCCCAAACCACGAATTCTAACTTACGGCTATTTTCTTTTTCTTTGTATTTGTTTTGGTTTGATCGAAAGTAAGACTTCAAATCGCTCTCTTCGGCATTTATAGTGCTATCAGCAATTTGATTGTATGGCAATGCTAATAAGTTTAACTCAGCTGTTCGAGTGCGATTTGTGTAAAGGTTTTTAGCCTCAAGTGAAGTAACATAAGTTCCTTTTTTAATTAAATTGGTATATTTACGAGAAATGGCATCTTGTACCAAATAGTCTTCGTATTGCTTCCATTGTTTTTTACCTTTCTCATCGCCATTATCAGTTAATTGTTTCAGATAACGCTTTACATTATTTTTATCAAAAGCACCGGTTTTAGGGTCTGTAAAACTTTGAATGATATTGGCATTGATATTATCGCCATAAATCATATCTTCTAATTCTTCATTGCTAACAGCAATACCTAATTCTTTATATTCTTTAGCCATCAAGTTATCCTGCAATAACTGATTCCAAACTTGGTCTCTTAATTGATTTCTGGTATTATCATCAATTGGTTGATTCGGATTACGATCCTTCATGATTTGCTCTTGCTCATCATATTTTTGTTGAAAAAGCTTAATGCCCACCTTTTCGCCTGCTATTTCGCCCACGGTACTTGAGTTTCCTTTGCCACCAAAAATAGCTGTGTTGCTATTTAGCGCATCTGAAATTACAAAAAGAGCCAGTGCTAATCCTACAAAGCCAACAGCTAATCCTGATCTGTTTCTAATTTTGGTTAATATTGCCATACTTTATTTTTTTGAAGTTGGCAAAAATATAGGGTAATGCCATTAAAATCAAATAGAATATTATTATTTAAATAATTAAAAATCATACAATTAGTAAATATGCAAAACAAAGGCTACGGTAAACTCTACTTAATACCCAATTTTTTGAGTGCTGAAAACCCAAATAATTTTTTGGCCGATTATGTTCGAGATGCTATAAAACATGTCAAAAAATTTATTGTAGAAAGCGAAAAGGGCGGCAGAGCCTTGATAAAAAAGCTTGAAACGGATGTTCCATTGCCAGAAGCAGAGCTATTTTTACTAAACGAACATAGTAATAAAAACGAAACTTATAAGCTATTAGAAGTTTTACAAAATGGCTGCGATGCCGCTATTATCAGCGATGCGGGTTTGCCTTGTGTGGCGGACCCTGGTAGTGATTTAGTAGCTTTGGCCCAACAGAAAAACATTGAGGTAATTCCATTACCTGGTGCTTCTAGCATTTTCATGGCATTGATGGCAAGTGGTTTTAGTGGACAGAGCTTTGTATTTTATGGCTATTTACCCATTGACAAACCGTTAAGAGCCAAGAAAATAAAGGAAATGGAGAAGGATGCAATCACAAAAAACCAAAGTCAAATTTTCATGGAAGCTCCATATCGCAACAATCAATTACTTGAGGATATTTTAAAAACGGTTGCTCCGAATACCCGAATCTGCATAGCTTGCAATATAAGCAGCCCTGAATCTTGGATTAAGACTAAAACTGCCAAAGAATGGATGGCACAAAAACCTGAATTGCATAAAAAGCCTGTAATATTTGTGATGGGGGCATGAAAAAGCCCCAGACCAATTGTTCTGTGGCTTTTATACCTTCCATAAATTATTTTCCTTTAAAGTCAGCTTTACGTTTTTCTAAAAAGGCTTTTGTTCCTTCGATAAAATCTTCGCTTCCAAAGAAATTACCAAACTCATTAATCTCAAGGTTGTTTCCATCAGCTCTTTTTTCGTAATAAGCGTTTGCACAGCGGATAATACTTGAAATGGCCAATGGTGCTTTGTTCTTAATCTTAGCAAAAATCTCCTCGCATTTAGCAATTAGTTGGTCTTGAGGAACCACATGATTTACCAATCCGAAGTTCAATGCAGTTTGGGCATCAATTAAATCAGCTGTCATCAATAATTCTAAAGCTCTTCCTTTACCAATTAATTGAGCAAGTCTTTGTGTACCTGCATAACCTGGTATGATTCCTAGGTTTACCTCTGGTTGTCCGAATTTTGCATTTTCGGAGCAAACACGCATGTGACAGCTCATTGCCAATTCATTCCCACCACCCAAAGCAAAACCGTTGATCGCTGCAATAACTGGCTTCGGGCAATTGTCTATTGCTCGTAAAGTAGCATGTCCTTCAGCACTTAATTTTGTTCCTTCTTCAACAGTAAAGTTGGCAAACTCAGCGATATCAGCACCTGCAGCAAATGCTTTTTTGCCTGCACCAGTAATAATGATACCACGAACAGAAGCGTCATCATAAGTATTTAATATAGCATTTTTTATGTCTGCTAAAGTTTGAATATTAAGTGCATTTAGTTTATCTTCACGATTTATTGTAATGTGAAGCACTTGTGCTTTTACTTCAGTTAATATAGTTTGATACATGGTTTATATAATCCTTTTTGTATTAAATAATTGATAATTGTCTACAAATTATCATTGCAACTATATTGTTTTAATATCACTTTACGAAACCAAATTTTTCCTTTTTTTTAACAGTTTAAACAAATCAATTTTCATGTATAATAAATTACAATTCGAAAGGCTTTTCATCGTTCATAAAATAAAAAACTTGCCTTTTGGGTGGCAAGTTTTTTGTAAACTTTTAGTTTACATAATTAATTAGCCTCACGCCTCCCATTATCCCTCAGCTTTTTTAACAATTCTCTTTTAAAATCATTTTCAGCTTTGTAGAGCATCACTACCTTTTTGATAGGTAAAACTTTTTTGAATTCTGAAGCATATTTCTTAATCATTTCAGCTTCGCTAATTTTATAATTCAGCATTTCATTTAGCGTTTTTTCTGCTTCAGTTTCCGACATGGAAGCCAATTCACTCAACTCATCAGCCAATTTATCTTTTGTGCTCGAGCGCAATTTCTGTAAATCATCATTAAACTTATTATAAACGGGCCAGAATTTTTGGGCTTCTTCTGATGTTAAACCTAATTTTTGAGTTATATAGGCAATTTTTAAAGGTTCAATTCGATCCTTTATTTTACCCTTTTGAGCTATTAGGCTAAATTGTGCAAATAAAAGCAATCCTAAAATACCAAATTTTATTGTCTTTTCCATTTTTCTGTCTTTTATAAATTATCCATTAATAGATCTTCATCTGCATTTTCATATAGATATTTCTCTATGTCGTTTTCTTTTTTATTACCCTTATTACGGTTTAATAATTCACAAATTAAATCCTCACTTACATCATTTTTTACCAAATGATTCAAAATTTCTTCGTTACTAATATTGGCGGTAAAATCAAGTGACTTGCTCGAATTTTCGAACAAAAATAAAAACCCAACTATAGTGAGCATCGCTGCTATAGATGATACTCTCAATATAATTTGATTGTATGATAAACTAATTTTCTGTGCGCGAAATGGAGTTGATTTTGATAAAATCTTATTTTTTTGCGTTTCAAAAAACAATTCAGGAACAACAAATCCACCATGATGGTTATAAATAGTCAATTTATCTCTTGATGTTTTTGCAATAATTGAACTTTTCATTGCATCGAAATAATTATCGGGGGTAGTAAAACCACCCTGCTCATTCGTTTTTCTTAGCAAATTTTCCTGTCTATTTTCTTCTAATGCTGGCATCCTGCTTATATGACTTTAATTCTTAATAATGGTTTAATCGTGCTTTAAAAATTCTTCAATTTTTTTCACCGCATGGTGATAGGATGCTTTCAATGCCCCAACAGACGTACCCAATACCTGCTCCATATCTTCATACTTCATATTTTCAAAATATTTCATATTAAACACCAGTCTTTGCTTTGTAGGCAAGATTAATATAGCTTGTTGAAGTTTCAACTCAATTGCATTTCCATTAAAATAGCTTCCAGCTACTAAACTTTCACTAAGAATATGCTCATAATCACCAAATGAGGATGTGGTTGCAGATTTTTTCTTATTCAAATATCCCAAGGCTTCATTGGTGGCAATCCTAAATATCCAAGTATATAATTTAGAATCTTCTCTAAAATTTTCAAGGTTTTCCCAAATCTTAATAAAGGTGTTTTGGGTAACATCATCTGCATCATCATGACTAATAACTATTCTTCGGACATGCCAATACACACGCTTTTGAAAAGCATCTAGAATTTGTACAAAAGCATTATGTTTCGTAGATTCGTTACGAAAAAGTAAAATAACCTCTTGCTCATTCAATATTCCTGCCATCAATAAATTTTGCAGCTAAGATAATCGAATGATCAAAAGGTTTAAATTAGGTCTAAACTTTTTATTAGTGTCTTATCAGTTCAAATATCTTCTCATCAAACTTAGCCCTGATTTTAGCATGAAGACTAGTTAAGTCGGGCATGAGAACTATTTCTTCAGCTCCTTTTTGTAAAAGAAAAAAATCATTCATTTTTTTCTTATCAGCTGCCACCACAAAAATAGGTATATATTCATTATGTTTTTTTACCATAGTTAATACATCATAAGCTTCAAAACCCTTGCTAGTACGAGTGGTTACAACTGCATCAGGGTTAAACAAATGAAGTTCCTTATAAAGGTTAGCTAAGTCATTAACAGAGTGTGTAACACATCGTTTAATGCTGTTTACCTTAATGGTTTTATCAATTAATTTTAAAGTTACCAGGTTGTTATCAACCAATAATGTTCTCATTTCCCAATTTGCTTCCATTTTTCCTATTTTGATTCTTTACTATTTGACTTTTACTTTTTTTGAGGCTTAAGATAACTCAATAAACACAAGGGTTTATATGAATTAACTTCTTTTATGAAAAATTGAGGCACCATGTATATTTCAAACATTATGCCTAATAAGTGTTGTTAAGAGTCAAAGTTTTTCGCATTTTCGCTCACATGAAGAAATTACTATTCGTTCTAATCATTGCTTTAATTACTTCCTATGTAAAGGCTCAAAATGCCAATGGATACAGCTACCAAAACGATACACTCAGCTTTATTTTTGACGAAGTTACTTATAAAGAAAATGCTGTTAAAAATGTCGTTGTTACTGGCTCCTTCTGCAATTGGAGTCAAGATATGAGTGATAAGAAATGGCAATTAAAGAGAGAAAAAAATGGTACTTGGATAAAAAAAGTATACAATCCAAATTTCGAAATGATAAAAACCAATACTTCCTTCAAATTTAGAATTAATGATGGTAAATGGCTAGAACCACCAGCCAATGCAAGTAATACTGATGGCGGCAATTTAATTTTTATGAAAGGTATTGAGCCTCCTACATTATCAGCAACGCTCGTATCTGATGATCAAATTGAAATTACACTCAAGGGTATTAAGAAAGAGGGAAATTTCACAGCAACTACCAATGATTTTATGTTAAGTGACGCTGAAGGAAATCTTATACCCATTTCAGAACTTAAGTTTGATATAGATGCCACAAGTAAATCAGAAAACCAACCAAATTCAACAGTTATCATTTTGGCAAAACCCAAAAACTTAATTGATAAACGAAGGGTCTATTATATTGAAATGCCAAGCATGAAACAAAAAACATTGGTTACCTACGATGGTTGGTTTAAAAATTTAAAATCAGACAAAGAATTAGGAGCCAACTTATCATCAGATGGAAAACAAACTATTTTCAGAATTTTTGCCCCAAGGGCTAGTGCTATTAAACTATATTTATATAAAGGCAAGGATGATGCATTATCTTATGATACCATCGAATTGAAAATGGATGATATGGGTGTTTGGGAAACCAGTGTTGATGGTGATTTGCATGGCACATGGTACGACTATACTGTGCATGGTTCATCTGACCCAGGAAATTCATTTTATGAAACAAACCCAATTCACATAAGCGATCCATATACACGTGTGAGTGATGATAGTTTTGGTAAATGCATGGTGTCTCATAAAACAACCCCTGCAAGTCCTTTGAAAAATGGTAGACCTAAAATGGAAAATGTGATAGCGTATGAAGTTCATGTGCAAGATTTCACAGACTTATTGCCATTGAGTAATGATTTAAAAGGTACTATTCCTGGTATGTTTCAAAAAGGTTTAAAAAACACTTTGGGTAAAAAAGTCGGCTTTGATTATTTATGCGAATTGGGAATAAACACCGTTCATATTATGCCTATTCAAGAAATGCTTCATTGGCCAAAAGACGAATGGAGAAAAGCATTTGCCAATGATAAGTATATGAAAGAACAAGGAGTGGCTGAGGAAAACTATGATTGGGGTTATAGAACTAGCCACAGCTTTGCAATCGAAACAAGATATAGACAAAAAGGTACACAACCTGGTGATGAGAGAACACAGTTTAGAGACTTGGTGCAAGCTTATCATGATAAAGGAATTGCAGTTATTGTTGATTTTGTATTCAACCATACGGCTGAAAATATGGATGGTAGAAATTACTTGTTTCACTTCAATGCCATCGATAAACAATATTATTATAGAACCAAAAATCTTGAACATATAGGAGCATATGGCAATGAAACAAAAAGCGAAAATCGTTATATGACCCAAAAATGGATTATTGACCAATGCAAAAATTTCATAAATGAATTTGGTATAGATGGATTTAGGATAGATTTAGCAGGTCAAACCGACAAACAAACCTTGCTTAAGTTGAAACAAGAATTACCTAAAGATATTATTATTTATGGTGAACCTTGGATAGACAGTAACGACCCTGAATACAATAAAAATCCTGAATGGCACTGGTATAAACAAGATGCCCCAATCTGCTATTTTAATGATGACACTCGCAACACATACAAAGGACCTGTATTTGAATTAACAGATAAGAAAAAACACAGGGGTTGGGCTGGCGGAGATTGGACCTTGAGAAACGATGTAATTAAAGCGCTGTCTTGCACCTTTCCTACTCAAAAAAACATAAATAGTGGTATCAATTACCTTGACATACACGATAATTTCGCCTTGGCTGATCAATTCGGAAAATTTAATTTTGATGGCCGATTTGGAGTTGATGAAAATAGATACAAATTAGCTGCCACTTTATTGTTTACTACCCCTGGCCCAATTGTTCTTCATGGAGGAAGCGAAATTATGCGAAGCAAGGGCTTAGCGCCTTTGCGTGAAATAGAAAAGGAAATACCTAGCGGTAAATTATATTTTCATGGTAAGCGAGATACATACAATGTTAGAAATGCAAACCAATTTATTTGGGAGAATATAGGTAAATCAACTGCAGTCAAAAACAAAAACTGTTTGGTTCCCTATACTAATAGCGATTTCAATGGTATGTTAAACTATTGGAAAGGTCTGATGGACCTTAGAAAGCAAATATTATTTGAAATTCCTTGTTACAAATTTGATTCTAAAATAATACCTAAAGACAATATTGAATTTATCCTACCAATAAAACAATGTTTATTAGCCTACGTCATAAATAATCAAATCCTGATAATGATGAATTCGGGGGATAAAGCAGCAAAAATTGATTCTAAATTATTACCAAAAGGGGAATGGGAACTATTAGGTGATATCAATGAAATTAACCTTAAAGGAATTAATAAAAAAATAGATTTCAAACTAGCGATACCAGCACAAAGTTTATACATTTTTAAAAGGAAGTAATGTACCTTTTCAAATAAAATTTATTCAAATTAATGATTGATGAATACAATCAGAAGTAAGGCGTAAATTAGCATACTTTACAATGATTTATGCCAATAAAAAAGTTCATATTATATATTTCATCTATTCCTTAGCTGATATACAAAATCATTTAAACTATTCATTAAATAGATGCAAGCATCAATAGGACTATACGATGGACTAAAGTATTTTTAATTATCTTCATTGCATAGTACTTGAGATTTCATATTTCTACATCAAGTTGAAGAAAGATTTGAGACAGCTAATGATAATTAGAATTAATTTTCCGATTATTTCAATTTAAAGACAAAAAAGGTGTGATTATTAAAAAAATACGACACCTTACAGATTGTTTTTTTGTCGCAGAAAAAATAAAAAGAGGTGATAAACGATAAAAAGAGATGTTTCAGGACAGTAATTCTAATCTAGGCTCCTATAGAAGCTTTTAAATCATGTACTTGCGAATCCCATAAAGAACTTATGTTTTTTTCGTCTTCAGGCATTACAAAATCCGTGATGACCAATGCTACATCATCAGTTAATTCATCTACTATAATTTCAAACTCAAAGTATTCATCAGGTTTACTATCGAGCCAACGAAAGCGAATCATTTTGTTGTTTACTTTTTTTATCAACTCTGCAATATTTTCTTCTGAATCCCATTTAAACTTGAATTGATTATTATAAACATCAACGTCATTACAAAACCAATTGCTCAATCCCGATGGGCTGCTTATATAATTAAACAATAATGCAGGAGATGTACGAACTCCATACTCTAATCTAATCTTTATTTTCTTCGTGCTTGTCATACAATATTTGTTTAACTATTATTGGCAAATATGTATAATTACTATTAACAAGCAAGCTATTTTTTAAAAAGTGCAAAAAAAATGGCGCATGTTTTCAATCATGCACCATTAATCACTCATTAAAACTTTTTTTATTTTTTGTCAAAAGAGCGATGCTCTTTTTTAAACAACTCCTCTTGTGGCAAAGATTTAAAATAATCAAAAGTGATTTTTAATCCCTCTGCTCTTGACACTTTAGGTTCCCAACCCAAAATCTCTTTTGCTTTGGTAATATCTGGTCTGCGTTGTTTAGGGTCATCTACAGGCAATGGCAATGAAATTAATTTTTGGTTTGCACCCGTTAATTTCAAAATCTCTTCACCAAATTCTTTAATTGTGATTTCATTAGGATTACCAATATTCACAGGAAAAGCGTAATCACTCATTAACAAACGATAGATACCATCTACCAAATCACTTACATAACAGAATGAACGTGTTTGGGATCCATCACCAAACATAGTTAAATCCTCACCACGCAATGCTTGACCAATAAAAGCTGGTAAAACTCTACCATCATTCAGACGCATTCTTGGTCCATATGTATTAAAAATCCTGATAATACGGGTCTCAAGACCATGGAAAGTATGGTAAGCCATAGTGATTGACTCCTGGAAGCGTTTTGCTTCATCATAAACACCTCGAGGACCAACCGTATTCACATTCCCCCAATACTCCTCAGTTTGCGGGTGAACGGTTGGGTCTCCATAAATTTCAGAGGTGGAAGCCACTAAAATTCTAGCTTTTTTCTCAAGAGCAAGTCCTAAACAATTATGAGTTCCTAATGAGCCCACTTTTAATGTTTGTATAGGTATTTTCAAATAATCAATTGGACTCGCTGGTGAGGCAAAATGCAGGATATAATCTAATTTACCGGGGACATGTATAAACTTACTTACATCGTGATGATAGAATTCAAACTCCTTCAATTTAAAAAGGTGCTCTATGTTCTTCAAATCGCCAGTGATAAGGTTATCCATACCTATTACTTCATAGCCTTCTGCAATGAACCTATCGCAAAGATGTGAACCTAAAAAGCCTGCTGCTCCCGTTATTAAAATACGTTTCTTAATCATATGTGTTGTTAACTAAAACTTGATTAATTTGTTTTGATACCGATACAGTAATAGTCGAAGCCTAATTCTTTCATTTCAGCTACATCATATATGTTTCTACCATCAAAAATCACATTTCCTTTTAAGAGTTTATGCATTACTTTAAAGTTAGGAGATCGAAACTCAGGCCACTCAGTTATAATCAACAAGGCATCTGCATCTATTAAACACTCTTCTCCATCTTTGCAATATTCAATTTGCTCGCCCAACATGTGTTTAGCTTCTTTCATAGCTACCGGGTCGTATGCTTTTACATTGGCACCAGCTGCTAACAATTTCTCGATAATAACTAGTGAAGGTGCTTCACGCATATCATCTGTTTTTGGTTTAAATGAAAGACCCCATAATGCAAAAGTTTTACCTTTTAAGTTACCATCAAAATGCTTGATAATTTTGTTGTATAAAACAGATTTTTGTGCTTCGTTAACCGACTCAACCGACTCTAAAATCTGCATTCTATAACCGTTTTCAGAAGCTGTTTTTATTAAAGCTTTAACATCTTTAGGGAAGCAACTTCCACCGTATCCGATACCAGGATAAATAAATTTATTACCAATTCGGGCATCACTACCAATTCCTTTACGCACCATATTCACATCTGCACCCATAATTTCGCAAAGGTTAGCAATATCATTCATAAAGCTGATTTTTGTTGCAAGCATGCTATTGGCAGCATATTTGGTCATTTCAGCACTAGGTACATCCATGAAAATTATTGGATGGCCATTCAATAAAAATGGTTTATATAACTTGCGCATGATTTCCTCTGCATGCTTGCTCTCAACACCAATTACAATTCTATCTGGTTTCAAGAAATCATCAATAGCTGCGCCTTCTTTTAAGAACTCAGGATTTGAAGCCACATCAAACTCAATATTTGCGTTGCGTTTTCCCAACTCGTCATTAATGGCATTTTTAACTTTTTGAGCGGTCCCAACAGGCACAGTGCTCTTAGTTACTACTACAATATAATCATTAATATTTGCACCAATTTCTTTTGCAACACCAATTACATATTTCAAATCAGCACTTCCATCTTCACCCGGAGGGGTACCAACAGCTATAAAAGCCACATCACACTGTGATATACTATCTTTTAAACTTGTACTAAACTTTAATCTGCCCTTTTCAACATTACGACTAACCATTTCTTCTAGACCTGGCTCGTAGATTGGAAGAATTCCCTTGTTTAAGTTTTCGATTTTTTGGGTATTTACATCAATACAGACAACATCAATGCCAACTTCTGCAAAACATGTTCCGGTAACTAAGCCAACGTAGCCCGTACCTACTACAGCAATTTTCATAATAGTTAAAATTTTAGATGCGAATATAGATTTTAAACAATGTGATGCTGTAATTAATGCCAATTATCAGTGTTAATATTCTATTTAATAATACAATTCAACAATTAAAATAACACATATCAAAAAAAGACCATTCGAAGAACTATTTTATTAAGAAATACTTAGATTAGTTATAGATAAATATATTTTCAATAAAATAACTTTATTATTGCATAAATGAATTTCAAATCCATATATTTATTGACCTTTTTTTTTATTATTAGCTTTCATGCAAGCTCTCAAGAAACTAAAAAACTTAGGAAATATACTTTAAGCAATAAAATTGCTGACATTAACATTGGCTATAATTATCAATTTCCATCAGCAGATCTTCTTAATCGCTTTGGTAATTTTAATTCCATTTATATTGGGGCATCTCTTAAGTCGCGCAGTCAATGGTTTATCTCTGTTGAGGCTAATTATATGTTTGGAAGTGAAATAAAAGAGATTAACATTTTAAACAACGTTAGCAATAGCAGCGGCATAATCAACGACATGAGTGGAAACCCAGGGAAATATTCTATTGGAATGCGCGGCTATGGTTTTTATGGCAGGTTTGGAAGGTTATTCCCCATTTCGAGATACAATAAAAATAGTGGCATACTTGCTATGGCAGGAGTTGGATATATGTTTCATTGGATAAATTTCAATATTCCTCAAGACAATATAGCTCAAATTGGACCCGATTATCAAAAAGGATACGATAGGTTAAGCGCTGGATTGGCATATAATCTTTTTACCGGATATATGTTTCATTCACAAAACAGACTTTTGAATTTTTATGCAGGTGTTGACCTAACCAACGCATACACACAAAGTGTTAGAGGCTACAATTTTGATGAAATGAAAAAGGATGATGCAAATAGATTCGATCAAATCATTTCGATGCGTTTTGGCTGGTTAATACCGATTTACCTAAATACAAAAGACGAAAATGAGTTCGAATTTAAATAACTTTTTTTTTTACTTTGGCCTTCTTGTTTATTCTATTAGCCTTCATGCTTATAGATTAACCTTATTCCTTGCCTCACCATTTTACTACCGAGCAAAGAAAATGTTAGAGGGAAGAAAAAACATTTGGCAGAATATAGAGCAAAAATTAGATAAGGATATTGAAAATAACATCTGGTTCCATGTAGCTTCATTAGGTGAATATGAGCAGGCAAGACCTGTAATGGAAGCCCTCAAAATAAAACATCCTAACTACAAAATAGTCTGTACTTTTTTTTCACCCTCAGGTTATGATGTATTAAAAACCGATAAAGCATCCGATTATATTTTTTATTTACCCTTAGACAGCAAATCAAATGCTAAAAAATTGATTCACCTTATAAAACCTAAAATGGCGTTTTGGGTAAAATATGATTTGTGGTATTTCTACATTAATGAATTACATGACAAGAAAATACCCTTGTATCTCTTGTCATCCTCTTTCCGAAATAATCAATTATATTTCAAACCTTATGGTTTTTTTTTAAAATCAATCCTTCAAAAATTCAACCGTATATTCACACAAAATAGCGAAACAAAAGAACTACTAAATAGTATTAATATTGAT
>CANHJJ010000029.1 GCA_947460565.1 Bacteroidota bacterium | reverse complement strand
GGGTTTGCCATCGTGCTCATGCACCTTGGGTAAGCCTTTATCAAAATTGTATTTTTGGTGATAGATAGGATGAGAAAATGGTAGTTCAACAAAATCAGCTTCTGGAAAAACTTTCTTCATTTCTTTCCTAAAGAATTTATCCAAACCATAATTATCATCTGCATGCAAAAAGCCTCCTCCAATAAGGTAATTGCGAAGGTTTTCGACTTCTTGTTTAGAGAAAACAATATTTCCATGACCAGTTAAATGAACAAAAGGATAATTAAACAAATCGGCACTACCTACCTCTACAATGTCCTCTTCTGCTTGAATATTTACATCAATGTTTCTTTTGCAAAAAGCAATCAAATTAGGCAATGATGTTTTATTGGCATACCAATCTCCACCCCCGTTATACTTGAGTTTAGCGATCTTTATTCCTGCAGGATAATTAAACCCATTTAGGATAACAAACGTGGCAATAAGAGCTGTATAAACTATCTTCTTCATTTCTTAAAATTAATGTTTCAGCACTATTTTATGAGTAAAACACTTGTCAAAGGTATAACATCTGACAATATACAAACCATCTCCAAATTCTGAAAGATCCAATTCATTGTTATTCTCTTCCTTCAAAACAAGTTTACCAGTATTATCAAGCACTTCAATTCTTTCCATTCTAAAACTTCCCAAATCAATATGCACTTTGCTAGTTGTTGGGTTAGGGTAAATCAAAACAGAATTAGTTAATGAAACTTCAATAATATCTGATACGGGCTTATTTTTACCGATGTATCCACTATCGTTGGCAAAAACAATGTACGATTGAAATCCTCTATTGGGGTTGCTTTTATCAAATAAAAATTCTTTTCCCCCAACTAGCAGGAAATCTCCATTTGAATTTTGCACAAGCGCTTGAGCTACTTGTCTAGTGCCATCATACCAACCTTGGTTATTGGCAAAATAAGTTTGGCCATTGTCGTACACATTTGCCCAAAGCATTTTACCATCCTTGTCAACTTTAATGATAGCTGCGGCTTCGCATCCTAAAAAGTTAATACCTGAATTTATTTTTCGAGTGATGCTACCACACAACACATAATTGCCATCCTTGCATTTTGTAATACTCGATAAGTTATCACCATACCAAGGGGTATAAGGGCTATAATATTTTGTCCAAATGGGATTAAACAATGTATCCATTTTTATAAGAAAGGCTTTGTCAGGCGCACCACTCATAACTGTATCATTACCTACTCCTATGCATAAAAGGTTTTTATTATCAAAAATAAAATCAAAAAGATTGTAGGAACGATTGCTTATTATGCTTTTAGACAAGAGGATTTCTCCTTTTGAACTTAACTTCATAAAATTAGCTTGGTACTTATATAAACCTAGCTTTTTACTTGCAATTAAGTATATGTTTCCTTGCTCATCCGTCATTGCTTTTCTGATGTAAGCATTGCAAAAAGAAGTGTCTTTTAGTTGCCAAGCAAATGAAAAATCTTTGTTGAACTTTGTTAGTGTGCTAGCAAATCCATTAGTCGTGTTGTTGTAATTCGTGAATAAAAATGAACTATCCTTATTTTGAATAAAAGATGAAAAGTAATCTAAGCTTGCTTGGGTTTTATATGTTGGCTTAATGTCATTTATTATATTCCCAATGCTATCTAACTCAAGTAATCTTAGTGATGTTATGTAGCTTGCATTGGTATCAATACCAGCCATCATGAAGTGGCATTTATTCAACCGTATCATCTTAGCTGCATCAAAACCGTAGAACTTAGTCCAAAGCGAATCACCTTTGGAATTTAGTTTCAGCATAAATGCGCCTTTATTGTTGTTGTATCCTTTATCGTTGCCACCAACAACAAATGAATTATCAGATAAAACAAAAGTGGAGTGAAGGAAATCGCCTTCGTACAGCACATTGTTTGCTCCAATATGCATCACTCGTTCAAAATAATTTTGAGCCAGTAGCCGATTAAAACAAAGTATTACGAAAACGAAAAAAACACGTATTATCATTCACCAAAAATAAGAAAGGCATTGAATAAAAAATACCCATAGCATTTTAAAACAAAATTACTTGTAAAATGAATCTATCAAGATTTTTACAAATAGAATACAAATGAACAAACCATAGACTAAACGTATGGTTTGAGGTTTGCTTGCATGAGCCGTTTTAACACCCAATGGAGAAAAAAGGAAAGAAGCCAAAATAATGGGCGAAATCACTGGAAAGCAAACATATCCCAATTGAAAAGGACTAATCATTGTCGATGGCTGTTGAAACATGTAGTAGATACTAATGGGTAAAGCAAAAAGAGGAATTACACCAGTAGAAATAGAACTGGCTTTTTTGATATTTAGTTTTAATCCATCTGTAAAGGCTGGTATCATAACCACACCTCCACCTAATCCTGACAAAGAAGACACTATACCAGTTAAGGCACCAATGATATTGTAGTATTTTCTAGGAATCTCGTCTTTAGCATCCCTTTCAACCAGATTTTTGCCAAAGAAAGTTTTGAATATTAATGGAAGTAATAATGCCCCGAATACAAGATTAAAAAGTGTTTTAGAATACCAAGTGCCCATTTCTATTAGGCTTGACATGAGAAGGGAGCTAACAATACCAGGAATGGCGGTAGCCAAGACCTCCTTCAGATAAAAATTCCCTAATCTATATTGTTTAAAACTGATGGTTCCACCTGTAAAAATGATGGCAAAAAGAGAATTTGCTAAGACTGCCTTCACCAGCACCTCGTCCGCATAACCCAATCTAGACAAAAAATAGGTAAGAATAGGTACAAAAATAATTCCACCTCCAACACCAATGAGTCCACTCATGAAGCCTCCAATAGCGCCTGCTGCAATTAAAAATAGATAATCAAACCACTCTAGCATATTACAATTTAAGATTTGCAATATATCTAAATGCTCATATTCTAAGTCTAAAAGTAGTCTGAATATGATATTAATAAATAAATTTTTGCATTTGATTCCAACAATTACATTTGTACCCCAATTAGAAAGAAATAAATAGCTGTGAGCGAACATCATAATAGCCAAAGCAAACTTACTGCCGCAGGCCTTTTAGTTACCCTTGGAATCATTTATGGCGATATTGGAACTTCTCCATTATACGTGCTAAATGAAATTGTTGGTGATAGACTAATCAGTAAAGATCTGATTTTAGGAGGTTTATCTTGTATTTTCTGGACACTTACCTTACAAACCACGGTTAAATACGTTTTACTAACGCTGAACGCAGATAATAATGGGGAGGGTGGGATTTTCTCCCTATACGCGCTAGTAAGAAGAAGAAGGCCCTATTTAATTTTCCCAGCCATTATAGGTGGTTGTGCCCTATTAGCCGATGGTATTATTACACCTCCCATTTCAGTTGCATCAGCTGTGGAGGGTTTGAGAATAATTCGAACGGACATACCAACAATACCCATTGTAATCACCATAATAACTGTATTATTCGTTATCCAAAGGGTGGGAAGTTCCTTGGTAGGTAAAGCATTTGGACCTATCATGTTTATTTGGTTTGGCATGTTGGCCGTTTTAGGACTTTCTAAAATTGGTTGCCATTTAGATGTATTAAACTCACTAAATCCATATTACGCTTACAACCTATTAGCAAATTATCCTAAAGGCTTTTGGCTTTTAGGTGCAGTTTTCCTATGTACTACAGGTGCTGAAGCCCTTTATTCAGACCTTGGACATTGCGGAAAAAACAATATCCGAGTAAGTTGGATTTATGTAAAAATTGCTTTGGTGCTTAATTACTTAGGTCAAGGAGCAAACCTTTTGAACTATGAAGGAAAAACATTACAAGAAACAGGTATCAATTCATTTTACCACATCATGCCATCATGGTTTTTACCTACAGGCATTGTGATAGCTACATTAGCCGCTATCATTGCCAGTCAGGCATTAATAAGTGGTTCTTTTACATTGATTTCTGAGGCAATCAGACTTAATGTTTGGCCAAAAGTGTCTATCAAATATCCAAGCAATATGAAAGGTCAACTATATGTGCCTAGTGCAAACTGGTTACTATGGGCAGGTTGTATTGGTATAGTATTGTATTTTAAAGAATCAGCCAATATGGGCGCTGCTTATGGTCTAGCCATCACCATAGCCATGTTAATGACTACTTTCTTATTGTCAAATTATTTGAGAACAAAGAAAGTTGCCAAAATAGTTGTGTTAAGTATTTTGTTGGTTTATGGGTCCATTGAGGTTTCATTTCTTGTTGCCAATTTGCTAAAATTTCAACATGGTGGTTGGGTAAGTTTACTTATCAGCAGTGTGTTTATCTTTGTCATGTGGATTTGGTACAAAGGCCGTAAAATTAAGAACCGACTTACTGAGTTTGTGCCCCTAAAAAACTATATTCCTTTACTTAAAGAATTGAGTAATGATACTTCAATATCGAAATACTCTACTCACCTTATTTATCTTACCAGTGCTGATACCTTGCTTGAGATTGAATCAAAAGTGATGTATTCCATTTTACAAAAAAGACCTAAGAAAGCAGATATCTATTGGTTTGTGCATGTGCATGTAGACGACCAACCTTATAAAATGGAATACAAGGTGGACCACATTGCAGAAAACGATATCATAAAAGTAGAATTTAAATTGGGTTTTAGGGTTGAACAAAAAGTAAATTTCTATTTCAGAAAAGTGGTTGAAGAATTGGTGAGAAATGGCGAAGTAGATGTTACCTCACGTTATACATCATTGAGGGAGCAAAACATCACAGGTGATTTCCGTTTTGTTGTTTTAAAACGTCACCTTTCACATGAGAACGAGTTATCAGGCTATGAGCGTTGGATTATGGACATGTACTTCAAACTTGATAGATTAAGTTTATCTGAAGAAAGAGCTTTCGGACTAGACACCAGCTCTGTTACAGTTGAAACCGTGCCATTGCTTATTACCCCAGTAAAAGAATTCAAGTTGAAGAGGGTTTATAAATAGAGGAAATCTTAAGTAAAAAGGCAGCTATCATTTATGTTAGCTGCCTTTTTTTTATTTGCTTTAATTTGAAATTCTAATTCAAAGAAGGCATATTATTTCTCAAGCCAATTATTCTCTGGATCTAAAGAAGTGTGAATAATAGCGAAAACATAAACTTTCCCTTGCTCTTCATCAATATTGAAGTGAATTAAAAAGGAAAAGGGATTTGTATAGTAACAACTAATATTATCATATCTAATTTGATAATATGGATTGGCCTTCAAAGTTTCAAAGGATTTAACAATTGTCTTATAGAACTTTTCTTCTAATCCTTTCTGTTGCTCATTATAATAATCAACTGCTTTTTGAATATCAGTAAAAGCTTTTGGATGGATATGAATTTTAAAACCCATTACTTTTTTATGGTTTCTTTCACCTCATCCCAATCCAAAAATTTTGATACTTCTAGCGTTTCAATTCTGTCTCTTACTATTTGTTGATGCCATTCAGGAATTATCATTTCTTCTTGCTCAACAGTAAGAAAATCCAAAGATTTTAGATACTCAATTAGAGACAAGGCTTTATTTGTAGAAGCATCCTGTATGTTTAAGGTAAGTTTCATAACAACACAAAATTAATTATTGTTCATTGAAAAATAAAATGCCATATTTTCTTCTAATCATACCCCAAATTTGGAGCAAGCCATTTTTCAACCCATTCAACACTTTCACCTTTGCGTTTAGCATATTCTTCTACTTGGTCCTTGGCTATTTTGCCAAGTCCAAAATACTTACTTTGAGGGTGCGCCAAATAAAAACCACTCACTGCTGCAGCAGGATACATAGCAAAGTTTTCCGTCAGGTGCAATCCAATTCTATTTTCAGCATCTAACAAATTAAACAGAGTGCGTTTCTCGGTATGGTCAGGGCAAGCAGGATATCCTGGAGCAGGACGAATACCTTGATACTCCTCTTTAATCAAATCTTCACTGCTTAAATTTTCACTAGTAGCATAACCCCAATATTCTTTACGAACCAGCTCATGCATGCGTTCTGCAAATGCCTCTGCCAATCTATCTGCAATGGCTTTAATCATGATGCTATGGTAATCGTCATGGTCTTTCTCATAAGCCTCTACCAAAGGCTCAATACCTATACCCGCAGTTACAGCAAATCCACCCATGTAATCCGTTTTACCTGCTTCTTTAGGTGCCACGAAATCGGCTAAACAATTGTAGTGTTGACCATCAGCCTTCTCAGATTGCTGACGCAAGAAGTGGAAGGTGTTCTCGACTCCGCTCGAACTGACATTGGTTTCGCTCGAATTGATAACCACATCATCACTTATTGAATTGGCTTCCCAAAATCCTATGACTGCTTTGGCTTTAAGAAGCTTTTTACTAATCACTTCATCCAACATTTTATTGGCATCATCAAATAGCTTTTTAGCTTCGGATCCAATGATGGCATCATCAAATATTTTCGGATAACGTCCCGCTAATTCCCAAGTAGCGAAGAAAGGAGTCCAATCAATATAGTTTCTTAAATCTTCTAATGGATAATCTTCAAAAACTTTTGTTCCCGTAAATGTAGGCTTCACAATATTGGCAACATCCACACTCACTTTGGTTGAACGAGCCTTTTCGATGCTTACAAAATTTTTATCACGCTTACGATTTTTATAATCTTCGCGATATTGGCTATAATCTTCTTTTAGCTTTTTATGGTAAGCCTCCCCAAACTCTTTACTGATGAGACTTTGAACTACAGGAACACTCTTACTTGCATCAATTACATGTACAACAGAACCACTGTAATGTGGATCGATTTTAACTGCTGTATGTACCCTTGAAGTAGTGGCACCTCCAATTAATAAAGGTATTTTCATACCCAATCGCTCCATCTCTTTTGCCACACCCACCATCTCATCTAAACTAGGTGTAATCAAACCACTCAAGCCAATTACATCCACTTTTTCTTCAATGGCTTTTGCTAGAATTTTATCTGTTGGCACCATCACACCCATGTCAATAATCTCGAAATTATTGCAGGCCATTACCACGCCAACAATGTTTTTTCCGATATCATGTACATCGCCCTTCACAGTTGCCATCAGGATCTTACATGCCCCGCCTAAATCCTCCCCTGAGGGGAGGACTTTTGACTCCACATCATTCAATGATTTGAGACAAGTAAAAATCTCGATTAATACGTTATCAATATCTGCAAAAATTCTTTCGTTAACAAACCGAATAACTTTATAGCCCATGCTTTCAAGCCATTCAGTCCTTTGTTTATCCGATTCAATATTATCTGGTAATTGATGAATCTTTCCATCTAATTCGATAATTAGTTTCTTTTTTAAGCAAACAAAATCTGCTATGTATCTTCCAATAATATGTTGTCTTCTAAATTTGTATCCATCCAATTTTTTGCCTTTTAAAATATTCCATAAAATATCTTCTGCATCTGTTGGGTTGTTTCTATTTTGAAGAACAAATTCTATTAATAATGGATAAAGAGCTGTATCCGCTGTTTCGTAGCCAAACTCCTCTTCACCCAAAATCTCTCCCTTAGGGAGAGACTTAGAGAGGGCTTCTGCTTGTTTCCTTTTCTCTTCATCCATATAGGGCATTAAATAAGCAACCGCTTTTTTCATTACCCTTGCACTCTTTACCACTTGAGGTAAAAACATTTTTCCAGCACCAAATAAATCTCCAACAACATTCATTCCTGCCATCAATGGGCCTTCAATCACATCCAATGGCTTTGCAAGTTTTTGTCTAGCTTCTTCCGTATCAGCATCAATAAAATCGACAATACCTTTTACTAAGGCATGACTTAATCGAGATTCAACAGTTCCATTTCGCCACTCTTCATTCACCACTTCAACTTTGCCTTTTTGTTTTACAGTTTCAGCAAACTCTAATAAACGCTCTGTGGCATCCTCTCTTCTATCCAACAATACATCCTCAACTCGTTCTAACAATTCTTTCGGAATATCATCATATACCTCTAACATGGCAGGGTTAACAATACCCATGTCCATTCCTTCTTTGATCGCATGATACAAAAATGCTGAGTGCATGGCTTCGCGCACTGCATTGTTTCCTCTAAATGAAAATGACACATTAGAAACACCGCCACTTACATGCGCTCCAGGCAAATTGGTTCTTATCCATTTGGTAGCCCTAAAAAAGTCTAAAGCATTCTTACGATGCTCTTCCATGCCTGTTCCAACAGGGAAAATATTAGGGTCAAAAATGATATCACCTGGATAGAATTTTACTTTCTCTACAAGGATTCGGTATGCCCTTTCACATATTTCAATTCGTCTTTCATATGAATCGGCTTGACCAACTTCATCAAAAGCCATAATGATAACAGCAGCACCATAGCGCTTGATTAATTTGGCTTGTTGAATGAACTCTTCTTCACCTGCTTTTAGCGAGATAGAATTCACCACACATTTGCCTTGCACTACTTTCAAACCTGCTTCGATGATATGCCATTTTGAAGAGTCGATCATAACAGGAACTCTTGATATATCTGGTTCTGATGCAATTAAGTTTAGGAACTTGGTCATGGCTTCTGCACCATCCAACATCCCTTCATCCATGTTTACATCTATAATCTGAGCACCACCTTCTACTTGGTCGCGGGCTACAGACAAAGCGCCATCATAGTCGCCTTCTTTTATTAGTTTTAAAAACTTGGCTGAACCTGTAACATTGGTGCGTTCACCCACATTGATAAAATTTGATTCGGGGGTAACAATTAGAGGTTCAAGACCTGATAATTTTAAAGTATATTCTTTCATTTTTGCTTTGGCTTTTGGCTGTTAGCCTTTGGCTTATATTTTTTATTTAACCACAAAGGCACAAAGAATTTACACTAAGTGCACAAAGAGGTTTTAATTAATTATTCGTCTAATTCCATTTTTCAGGAGGGATACATTGAAATTTATTAGCAATCCCAATTTATAGTTTCCGAGTTTCAAGTAAGTTAAAGTTTGAGCAACATGAACATCGTTCAATCCCTCGACAGCTTTAATCTCAATCACTAATTTATTATCTACCAATAAATCTAATCTGTATCCAATTTCAAGTTTTACTTGCTCATAAATCAAAGGCATTGGTTTTTCTTTTTCAACAAATATTTCATGTTTTTGAATCTCATAAAACAAACACTCTTTGTAAGCTGATTCTAATAAACCTGGACCCAATTGAGTATGCACTTTGATAGCTATACCTATAATAGTTTTTGTTAGCTCTTCAAGTTCCATCTTAGTGTTCTTTGTGCCTACTTTGAGTCTTTGTGGTTAATATTTATTGGCTAGAAACTGATAATTTCCTAGGTTTATATTTAGCTGCTACCTCAGCAATGGCTTTGATATGTGGAGGTGTTGTACCACAGCAACCACCAATAATATTTATCAAACCTTCTTTCAAAAACTCTTCAATTTGTTGAGCCATGTAAGCTGGGCTTTCATCGTATGCACCCATTTCATTTGGCAACCCTGCATTTGGATGAGCACTCACCATAAAGTTTGAGTTATGCGATAGCACTTGCAAATATGGTCTTAGCGCACTGGCTCCTAAAGCACAATTCAATCCCACACTAAGCAAAGGAATATGAGAAACAGAAATCAAAAAGGCTTCAGTAGTTTGTCCTGATAAAGTTCTTCCAGAAGCATCCGTAATGGTTCCACTCACCATTATTGGGTAGCGTTTACCTATTTCATCAAATACCTCTTCGATCGCAAACAAAGCTGCTTTAGCATTCAATGTGTCAAAAATGGTTTCAACTAATAACAAGTCGGCTCCCCCGTCTATCAAGGCTCTAGCTTGTTCATTATAGGCTATTACCAATTGATCATAAGTTACAGCTCTATATCCGGGATCATTTACATCTGGAGATAATGAAGCCGTTCTATTGGTAGGTCCCATAGAACCTGCCACAAATCGTGGTTTGTTTGGTTCACGAGCCGTAAACTCATCAGCAACTTCTCTTGCAATTTTGGCTGATTGAAAATTCAATTCATACACCAAATGCTCCAAATGATAGTCGGCTTGTGCTATGGTAGTACCACTAAAAGTGTTGGTTTCAGCTATGTCAGCACCCGCAGCATAGTATTGGGCATGAATGTCTTTGATAATATCTGGTCGAGATAATGACAGTAAATCATTGTTGCCCTTTAGTGGATGAGGATGATTTTTTAAATCTTCTGTTCTGAAGTCTTCTTCTTCAAGCTTGTGTCGCTGAATCATGGTGCCCATTGCACCATCAAGAACAAGGATTCGTTCTTTTAGAATGTCGGTAATGTTCATGTTTTCGTTATGAAATTTTTGTTTGCATCTAGGCTTCCGGCAAGCTTTGACACTTCGTTAATCGAGCCAGCATTTATTTTCCGGTAAATGAAGGCAGCATGTTTTTTTTGCTTAGCGGGAAAGTTTTGGATTAACAAGTAAATAGCAGCATTGCTTTTACTTATCAGCTCTTTCACACGTTCGGTTCAAGATAGGTTTTGGCACCCATTCTGTTATGGGTTGCTAAGACATCATAGGGCCTAATCCCTCCGTCTTTCTCGATAAGCAGGGCAAATATAAGATTTTGAATAAATTATACAACTAGGTTTTTAACATAGCCAACACCGACTGTACATTATTCTGAGGTAGGCTACATGTCTTGTCAAAACACACATAAATCGACAAGACTTCCGACACCGTTTTGTCTTTTAATAATGGTATTTGGGTTTCCTTTTGTACCAAAGCATAAACGGCATTTGGCAAATACATTTGGTTCAATTCAGATTGAGCTATTTTATAATCATTACCACTTAATACAATTTGATACAATCCTTTCTCTTTGTTTAACATTACCTGCAGCCAATTGCTGTAACCAGTGGGGTATTTATCAATCTTGGGTTTAATATTATGAAGCATTCCATCCAATATGGTTTCATAATCTGAATTGCTAAAATAATACATCAGCATCTGCAAACATTTTGCAAATACACTATTGGCTGAAGGTATCACATCGTCATTAAAATCAATCCTTCGGGCAATCAAAGCCTCATCATGGATGGAGGTAAAATAGAAAAGCTTTCTTTCAGCATCATAAAAATACTGTATGCTTAGATCCATGAGGGCATTGGCTTTCAACAAATATTTCTCTTCAAAAGTGACTTGATACAAATGAATCAAAGCTTCGGTTAAACAAGCATAATCTTCAGCAAAAGCAGGTATACTTACTTTACCATTTTTATAAATTCTATACAGTCGTTTATCAACTAAAAGTTTCTCCAGTATAAAATCTGCAGAGCACTTTGCCATTTTCAAAAATTCTGGTTCATCAAAAACCTGATAGGCTTTGGCATAACCTGAAATCATAAGTGCATTCCAAGAGGTAATGGCCTTATCATCCAAGCCTGGCTTGATTCTTTTACCTCTTTCGGCTAATAAAACAGCATTGCATTTTTCTATAATTTTTTCAATCTCTGCTATGGGTGTTGAAGTAAGTTTCTCTAGTTCTTCATTGCTTCTTGTGCGATACAATATATTGCTCGAATGCTCCCAATTACCATAAGCATCCACCGAATAATACAGGCTAAAAAGGGGCTCATCTTTTCCTAAAACTTCTTGCAATTCCGACTTAGTCCAAATATAAAATTTCCCTTCCACCCCTTCACTGTCGGCATCTAAGGCCGAATAGAACATTCCCTCTGATGAAGTTAATTCCCTTTTTATCCATTCATGCGTATGATAAACTACTTTCTTGAAAAGTGGATTCTTTGATTGCTGATAGGCTTCCGCATACAATTGCATCAATTGCCCGTTATCATACAACATCTTTTCGAAATGCGGAGCTTTCCAAAATACATCAGTGGAGTAGCGAGCAAAGCCACCTCCCACTTGGTCGTATATACCTCCCTCCGCCATACTCACAAGGGTTTTCATTACTGCATCATAACAATCTGCATCTTTAGTATGTTGATGGTATTGAAGAAAAAACTGCCAATTATTGGGCATAGGAAACTTAGGTGCCCAACCAAAACCACCAAACTTCATATCAAAATTGGCTTTCCATTGCCCAATGATTTTTTCAATGTCAACCCTCTCCTCATTGCTTGCAGGAATGACATCCAATTTCTTTATGCCATTGGTCAAATCTGTTGCAAATTCCAATGCTTCTTCTCTTTTATGAATATAAAAATCACTCAAAGATTTTAAGGTTCTCTCCCAGTCTTGCTTAGGGAAATAGGTTCCTCCGTGAAGGGGTCTTCCATCAGGCAATACAAAACAGTTTAAGGGCCAACCACCACGCCCACTCAGCAATTGCACTGCATCCATGTATATTTGGTCGATATCAGGGCGCTCTTCTCTATCCACTTTCACACACACAAACAATTCATTCATCAGTTTCGCTGTTTCTTCATTTTCGAAACTTTCATGTTCCATCACATGGCACCAATGACAAGCTGAATAACCAATACTAACTATAACCAATTTATCCTCGCGTTTGGCTTTTTCAAAAGCCTCAGCGCCCCATTCATACCAATCTACAGGGTTGTGGGCATGCTGCAATAAATAAGGACTTGATGATTGTATAAGTCGGTTAGTATGTTTGTGTGTTGTCATTGATTATTAATATATAGTGATACATCTAAAGTTAGTTATATGGTCCAACCTGTTGGTGCTATAGACCTAAACATCATATTTACTATTTTACCTTTTTGTAAAT
>CANHJJ010000028.1 GCA_947460565.1 Bacteroidota bacterium | reverse complement strand
AGTGAATTAGAAGCTTATATTAGTGAGGACATGGCATGGCGCTACGTACGCATGACTTGTGATACCACCAATAAAGAGTTAGAGCAAGCTTATTTATTTTTTGTAACTGAGATTGAACCGCAAATATCGCCTTTAACAGATAAGCTAAATCATAAACTTATTCAATCGCCATTTGTAGATGAGTTAGACAAAGAAAAGTATTTCATTTATTTGCGAGGAATAAGAAAAGAAATCGAAATATTCAGAGGAGAAAATGTGCCTTTGATGGCCGAAATTTCAACTGAATCGCAGAAATACGGTGCCATTATTGGAAGCATGAGTGTGAAGATAGATGGCAAAGAATTAACCATGCAACAAGCAGCTAATTTTCTCAAAAATCCAGATAGAAACAAAAGAGAAACAGCCTTCAAAAAGATCAATGAAAAAAGACAAGCACATGCAACAGAGTTGGATGAATTGTTTAACAAACTCATTTCACTTCGCCACCAAATAGCTATAAATGCTGGCTTTGATAATTTCAGGGATTATATGTTTGCTGCCATGGGCCGTTTTGACTATACCCCAAAAGACTGTTTTGATTTTCATAGTGCCATTCAAAAAGAAGTGATGCCTTTGGTAAAAGCGTTTGCAGAAAAACGCAAAATAGACATGGGCTTAGATAGCCTGCGCCCTTGGGATATGGAAGTGGACACGCAAAATCGTGAAGCAATAGAACCATTTACAAGTGGCAAAGATTTGATAGATAAAACAGAAAGGTGTTTTAGAAAAGTAGATGATTATTTTGCATGGTGTATTGAAACCATGGACAATATGGAGCGCTTAGATTTAGAAAGCAGAAAAGGCAAAGCTCCTGGAGGATACAATTATCCGATGTCTGAAACAAGCGTACCTTTTATTTTTATGAATGCTGCAAGTAGCACACGTGATGTTGAAACCATGGTGCATGAGGGTGGACATGCTGTGCATTCTTTCTTAAGCAAAGACTTGGAATTAGCCGCATTTAAAAACTGTCCGAGCGAAGTGGCTGAGTTAGCAAGCATGAGCATGGAGCTGTTAAGTTATGATGGACAAGATGAGTTTTATCCAAATAAAGTGGATTTTAACCGTGCCAAAGAAGAACATCTTGAAGGCATCATTAAAATACTTCCTTGGATTGCAACCATCGACAAATTTCAACATTGGATATATTCCAATCCATCACATACTGCCCAAGAGCGAAAAGACTATTGGTTTCAACTTAGCAAAGATTTTGGAACAGGCATGGTTGACTGGAGTGGATATGAAAACATACAAGCCTATACATGGCAAAAACAATTGCATTTATATGAAGTTCCGTTCTATTACATCGAATACGGGATGGCTCAATTAGGAGCACTTGCGGTGTGGAGAAATTATCTAAACAATAAAGCCAAAGCCATTGCAGAATATAAGGAAGCCTTGAGCCTAGGTTATACTAAAACCATTGGTGAAATATATAAAACAGCAGGCATTGAGTTTAACTTTACTGAAAGCTATATTAAGGAATTGATGGCATTTGTGAAAGAAGAATTAAAGAAGTGTTAATTGTAAAATGTTAATGAAGCCCTGAAAGGGCGCAATATCGCAACGAAGGGTAAAGCCCCTCGTTGTTAATCCCAAACAAATTTCTCATCAAATTCTACTTCATATTTTTTCAAGAATAATCTAAATTCATCTTGAAAACCTCTTTTTATATGATGTGTTTTTTGATTAGCAATATAGTTAACAACTACATCTATTTCGGATGGGTTAACAGAAAATGCACCATAGCCATCTTGCCAATAAAAACTTTCGAATTCAATTCCTTTTGTCTTTATCCATTTAGAAGAATGAGATTTTACCTCTTCCAAAAGTTTCATTAATGCTATTTTCTTGGACAGAATACATAAAATATGAATGTGGTCGGCACAACCACCTATTTTTATTACTTGACAAGAAAGCTTGTTACAAATGCCTCCAATATAAGCATACAATTCAGGTTCTATTTCCACTGAAATAAGCGCCTGACGATATTTTGTACTAAATACAATATGCATATAATTTTTAACTAATGATTGTCCCATATCTTTTTCATTGTTCATAGGGCTATACCCTATGTTAATTGTATTACGCCCCTTCGGGGCTTCATATAAACAAATATAATCTGCAATAAATTATAATTAAATCCCTTTGGTTGTTTTTAGTATTTTTGAGCAGTAACAAATCTTAAAGAATGATAAAATATTCTCTTTCTACAGAACTAGCCTTTGAACATTTTCTAAATATAAGTGGTTCAATTGACACCAAAGGTACAGAGCCAATTTCACTACAACTTTCAGCTTGGCGACCTGGCAGATATGAACTTGGAAACTTTGCTAAAAACATGAGATGCTTTGTTTGCTATGACCAAAATAATAAAGAGCTATCATTCAAAAAAACGAGTAAAGACTGTTGGCAAA
Organism: Bacteroidota bacterium; assembly: GCA_947460565.1. Classification (GTDB taxonomy): domain Bacteria; phylum Bacteroidota; class Bacteroidia; order UKL13-3; family UKL13-3; genus RGVD01. Next base: position 10,263 of record CANHJJ010000028.1, on the reverse strand, counting down.
TTCAGCCGAATAAAGACACAAAAAATATAGTTTTCAATTACCAATATTACGCCAATCAATTGGATGCAGGAGCTTGCTATATCAGCGAAGAACAAGTATATTTAAATCCAGTTCATTGTTTTATGTATGAAGTAGGTAAAATTGAGGAGCCCATTGAATTAACTCTTGGAATTCCTGATGATTACCAAATTGCTTGTCAAATGCCAAATAAAGGAAAAACCCTTTATGCCAAGAATTACCACCAATTAGCTGACAGTCCTTTTATTGCAAACAATAGCATTCAGCATACAGAATTTCTAGTTCAAGATTGCAAATTTCATTTTTGGTTTCAAGGAAAACATAATATAGATATAGAAAGACTAACAACTGAAACCGAAGCATACGCTAAAGCCCAAATAGCCATATTTAATGAGCTTGAGTGCAAGGAATATCATTTCCTATATCAAATGCTTGACTATCCATTCAGACATGGTGTAGAGCATGCGGATAGCACTGTTATTGCCATGGGCAAAGGTAATGATGATACAGACGAAGAATTTCACAATGATTTATTAGCCATTAGCAGTCACGAATTGTTTCACCTTTGGAATATTAAAAGAATCCGCCCAGTTGAAATGTGGCCATACGACTATACAAAAGAAAACTATAGTACTTTAGGTTATGTTTATGAGGGCATAACCACCTATTACGGAGATTTGATGTTGCTTAGAAGTGGGGTGTGGAATTGGGAGCAATACCTAAGCAGTCTAAACTCAGACCTACTAAGACATTATAATAATCCTGGTCGCTTCAACTATTCAGTAGCTGAATCAAGCTATGATACATGGTTAGATGGATATGTAAACGGTGTACCCGCCCGAAAAACCTCCATATATATTGAAGGTTTGTTGGCAGCATTGATAGCAGATATTTTGATTATCAAAAATTCGAGTGGAAAATATTGTCTAGACAATGTAATGCACGATTTATATCATGATTGTTATGCCAAAGGCAAGGGATACGATGAAGTAGAATATAAACTACTTTTAGAAAAATATGCAGGAATTTCATTGGATTTATATTTTAAAGAAATTATTTGGGGGAAAAATTTCTTCGAAAAATATTTAGTTGAATTGCTTCCAGAAATAGCTTGTAGCCTTATTTCAAAGGAAAAAAGGATAATGAAAATTATTGGAAATCAAGAGCAAGAAAAATTATTTAGTGTTTGGTGCAAAAACGATTGAAGAAAAAACAGAAAAAAAATCTAATATTGCTGTTATGCAAAAAGTAACATTTACTTGCGCCACCTGCGGAACCCACAACATCTCTTTTCTTCATTTCTGCACCGATGAAGAACTAGAGAAAATAATGGCTACCAAAACTTGCACTCATTATAAGAAAGGACAAACCATCTTTGATGAAGACACCCAACCGCTTGGCCTATACTGTGTTAATAAAGGTGTAATAAAACTTACGCGATCAAATAAAGAAGGTAAAGAGCAAATTATTCGTTTTGCCAAAGAATCTGATTTCTTAGGTTACAGAGCGTTGATTGCAGAAGAACCTTTAGTTGCCTCAGCTACTTGTCTTGAAGATACACTTTGTTGCTTTATTCCTAAAAATGTTTTCCTTGATTTGATTGATAGCAATCCTGAAATCAACAAACAAATGGTTAAGGCACTAAGTCACGATTTAGGAATGGCTAGTGAAAAAATTCAAAGTTTGGCTCAAAAAAGTGTACGAGAGCGTCTAGCAGAAACGCTACTTTTTTTACAGCAAACTTTCAAAAATGGTCAATCAGACGAAACCACAATTGCAGTTACCTTGCCTCGTGAAGACCTTGCTAATATAGTTGGAACAGCAACAGAAACCGTTATTAGATTGCTTACAGAATTCAAAAACGATAAATTAATCGAGATTGAAGGAAAAAGAATCAGGGTTGTTAATAAGGAAAAATTAGAGAAAATATCTCATGCTAGTGTTTAAATAAAACTATCAAATAAAAAAAAGACATTGTTTCAAAGCAATGTCTTTTTTTATGCCAATAAGTTTTACAGGTAAATCTCTAGTGAATCGAGGATAACTGCACATCAAAATTTACCCAATAAAAAAGCCCCTAAAGGGGCTTTCTAAATATTTTATCTAAATATTATTTAGCAGAATCAGTAGTTGCAGGAGCAGCCTCTTGTTGTTGCTGAGGAGCTGGAGCTGCAGGAACTGTGGTAGTTTCAATAGCGTCTTTCAAACGAGAATCTTGGGTGCTAGCTTCTTCGCTGCTTGGGCGGAAAAAGTTTGAACCAAGTGTTAATACGATTAAAGCCAAAGCCAAAACCCAAGTTGCTTTTTCAACCACATCTGTTGATCGTTTTGCACCCATGATTTGTGTAGGAGCAACAAAATTAGCAGCAATCCCTCCACCTTTAGGATTTTGAATTAATACCACTAAGGTTAAAAGCACGCAGGCCAAGATAATTAAGATAAATACTAGTGTTAACATTTTTATTCTATTTTATGTGTTGTTTTTAATTGATTTATAAGGGCTGCGAAATACGACATTTTGTGTGGATATATCAAGCCTAATTTTTCATAAGTCGAAATTGCCTTTTTTATCAGACCTTGACCAAGGTAAACATTTGCTAATGTTTCACTTACAAGATCATCATCCTCCTCTGCACTCCACTTTGCCATGTTAGATGGATTGTAAAATTCGGCTTTAGGTCTGCTGATGTTCGGATTTTCTCTGATAAATTTATCAATAATAGACTCTACCTTCTCATCTTTGACCACAACTTTTGGATCAACATTTATTTTTTCTAATGTTTTTTCATCATTTAACTCACTGAGTTCAGGTTCGAAATCAATAATTTCAGTTGTTTCTTCAGGTTTGGTCAAAGGAACAAATTGAGTTAAAAACTCTCTGTCAAAATCAGTATCACTAAAGTATACTTCATCGAATACAGGCAGTTCAAATACTTCTTCATCTTCATCAGACAAATCTACACTTGAAGCTATTTGAATCTCTCCTACCCTGCCAAGCAATTCATCCTCGCGAATAATAGGGTTTGAGGTGATTTCTAGCTCTTCGGTTTTAACTATCAATGATTCATTTAATTCTGACCAAGGCTCAATAAAAGGTTCGTCTGAAAAATGTGATACCAACTTATTTTCAACAATATTTTGATCTGTATCATCATCAAAACCAGCAGGCACAAGCCCATGAATTGGGTGAAAAACCAATTTCACCTCATCAGTAATTAGTATTTCTTCAACTTTTATTTCTTTAAAAAATTCAGAAGCATTTTCATTGGTTTCTTCATCACTTACATCTAGGAAGTCCATTTGTTCAAAATCAGGTAATACCGATTCTACTTTATAGTCATAGAAAGGATGAACATCTTCTTGCTTTTCTTCATTAGGAACATTCCCTTCAAGATGTTTTGGAAGTTCATCGCTCAAATCAAACGTAGATTCAAATTGATTTTCTATTTGAGTTGAAATTTCATGTTCCAAATCAGCATTTATCAAATCAGTTGAAGCATTTGATTCTCTTTCAGTTCTTTCCTTAATTAATTGTCTGATGGTTAAAGTAAACTCATCATCTTCATCATTATTAAAATCATTAACCTTCTCAACCGAATCAAAATGACTTCCAGAACTTATATCACTATCCTTTTTAGCGACTAACCAATCCATAAAACCATGTTCTTCTTGGTTTTCTTCTTGCTTTGAAGAGATTGCATCAATTGGTTCTTCAACTATGACTTCGTTCTCATCAATATCATTTTCAGGTTCAGTATAATTTTCAATTTTGCCTTCCTCTATTTGTTCAACTTCCTCTGAAGCTAAAGTAATCTCATCATGAATTTCAGGAACTTCCAACTCATCAAAAACTTGTTGAAAATTAGCCATATTATCTTCTGTCCAATTACCCAGAGGTTCATCAACAAACTCTACTTTTATTTCAACTTCCTCTTCAAAATCCAAAAGATTTTCCAGAGATGGAGGGTAGTTTACTTGCTTGTCGGATTCTAATTGTTCTTCTTCTGGATTTGCAAAAGGGTCAGGCAATATGTCTATCTCAGCTGGTTCCTCTGCAGGGGCTAATGTGTCTTCATGCGTTATTGACTCTATTTTTGAATCAAAAGAAATTTCCTTCAATTCTTCATTCAAAGACCCAATTGAATTCTGCGCAACCTCCTCTACTTTTTCTTCAAGAACAACTAGTTCTTCCTTATGCTCAATTAATTTAGTAATTTCAAGCTCAGTGGTTTCGATTTTCTCAAGTTCAACCCACGCGGGTGGGATGTTGCTTTGACTAAAAGATAGATTTTCTCCTTCTAATGAGCCAAAATCAAAATCCATCAACATATCATCATCATCCAAATTAATGAGTGAATTCTCGTCTCTAATATTTTCGAAACGAAGCATATTACCTGTTGCTTCTGCTAAACTATCTTCAGGAATTAAGACAACATCTTCAACTTCATCCATAACCAAATCATGTTGTTTTGATTCTTCGATTATCAACCTTGCTTCATTCCTTAACTCTTCATCCAAAGCAAGTTCAAATTCATTTAAATCTTTATGGTCCTCCATTTCAAGAGGATGTTCAAATGAATTCCATTTTGTCAAATGGTTGGTTTCATTCTCTGTGCTTGGTTCCAAAGCTTCGCTCAAAGATTCAATAACTGGAGTATCCAATTTATCTGTAGTATCTTCAATTATTGTAACATTTTCTTCAACTTCTTTTCCAACATCCTGAAATTCTTCAGATAACACCTGAATAATAGTATGTTCTACTGCATGCATTGAATTGCTTTCGATTTTTGGCTCTTCAATTACAGGGGGCTCCGCTTCTATGCCTAAGAAATCGGGTTTAGATATTTTTTCTACCCTCAAAGCAGTTGAAATTTCGGCAATTACATGAAGTTCATCAACACTTTGTAAAGGAATATTATGAATAATTTTGTATAGTACAGATCTATCACCAATGATAAGCGCAGTGGCCTTTAATTGTTTTTCATATTCGTAATGTTTGTCATTACTCATGGCTTTGGCCAAAAGCACATTTGCTGAGCTAAAGTAAGGATATTCTTTTACAATATCCTTAAGCATAGCAATATGGTTGCTACCAAGCTCATCATAATCTTTCAGCAAATGGGTAAATTCCTGCTTATTCAAACCTTACTTTTTTTTGTAGGCAATGTAAGAAATTATTTGCCATACAATAGCTATAATAATCAACAAGATGTTGGACTTGACTCAAATTTATTTCTTATGTAGATTTTTGAATGAAAATTGGAGCAAAAAGGGATACCTATTCATATATCCAGGGTTTGCCTGTAAAATCTCGATATAACAGGTATTTTTTTCGAATTTGATTATATTTTTGCAGGCCTTCTTGCCAAGATTGACGAATATCTTCCTCACTTTTCCCTTCAACAATCTGTTTACGGAGTTTAGAGGTGCCTGCTAGTTTATCAAAAAAGAGGTTGAAAAATGTTGACTTATCTTTTTCTACTTTATACAACTCTATCAACCAATACAGGTTTATTTTCATATCAAAATACATTAAGTTGTTGGCGTATTCAGATAGTAAAAAACCTCTACATAGGGTATCTTGAAAAGGTGGCTTTTCGGCTATTCCAGGCATATTCATTGGAATAAAGTTATAATCACCTATACTGTTGCCTGGCTTTCCTAAACATTCAAATGGTTTATAGGTACCTCTTCCTAGGCTCACATTTGTACCTTCAAACAAACAAAGACTTGGATATAGAAAAATAGCTTCTGATGTTGGTAAATTTGGTGAAGGTTTTATCGGCAACCTATACAACTGATCGTGCGTGTATCTATCACATTTCACAATTTGCAACTTACATTGTAATGAATCCTTTAGCCATCGCTCTCCATTAATCATTTGGGCATATTCGCCTATTGTCAAACCATGAACAATTGGCACTGGATGCATACCCACAAATGAGCGATAAGCTGTATCCAAAATAGGGCCATCCACATAATACCCATTAGGATTTGGTCTATCTAATATGATCAACATTTTGTGACTTTCAGAACAAGCCTCCATAACGTAATGCAGTGTACTTATGTAGGTGTAAAAACGAGCTCCCACATCTTGAATATCGAAAATAACCACATCACATTTTGCCAATTGAGCTTCAGTAGGTTTCTTGTTCTTTCCATATAAGGAAATAATCTGAAGTTTGGTTGTTGCATCGATTCCTGATTTCACTTTTTCACCAGCACTGTGATCTCCCCTAAATCCATGTTCAGGAGCAAAAATATTGATAAGTTTTACCTTTCTTTTCAAAAGTGTATCTACCAAATGAGAACCTTTGACCATCGAAGTTTGGTTGACCACTAATGACACTTTTTTATTTTTTAAAAGTGGAAGGTATTCATTCATTTTCTCAGCCCCTACTGCTATTTGAGCATTAATATTTGAGAAAAAAAAAATGGGAAGCACAAGTAAAAATAAAAATCGAAAAGAAAAATCTAGAAAAGAAAATGCTTGAATTGCTTGTCTTTGGCTTGGGTAGATGTATTTGTTTAACATACTTAACATTAATTCTTGAATAAATTATACTTAGGCAAACTATATTCGCTCGCGCTACAAAGAAAGTAATTATTTGAATTTAGCTTATTTTATATCTCAACGCTTGAGCAAAAAAAGCGACACTGGTTTTTCTAAACTCATCGTTAAGATTGCCACACTTGCCGTTGCACTTAGCATTTTGGTAATGATAGTTGCCATTTCCATTTCTCGTGGTTACCAGAAGGAAATTCAAAATAAAGTAATTGGTTTTCATGGTCATATTCAAATTTCACCCCTCGATTTAAATAATAGTATTGAAGGTTTACCTATCAGAAAAGATAGCATTTTTGAGAGGGTGGCTAAGAACTATGAGGGTGTGGTTCATTTTGAGCCCTATACCACTAAAACTGGGATTATCAAAACCAAAAACGATTTTAAAGGGGTTATATTAAAAGGCATTGACCCTAGTTACGATTGGACTTTTATAAGTAATAATTTAAAGAAAGGTAGGGTTTTTAGTCTTTCTCAAAATAAATTAAGCAACGATGCGGTGATATCAAAAACTACCGCAGACATTCTTAACCTGCATTTGAATGATGCCATGTATGTTTATTTTATTCAAGACCCACCTCGTGTAAGAAAATTCAATATTGTAGGTATTTTTGATTCAGGGTTAAGCGAATTAGATGAGATCTATGCCTTTGTAGACATGCGTCAATGCCAAAGACTGAATGGTTGGGGCGACAGCCTTATCAGTGGCTATCAAATCAACACCACTTCATTTGCTAATATTGACACAGAACTAGACAAATTAAGCAATATCACACCCTACACCATGGGCTTACAAAGCGTGAGTAGCACATATCCTTCATTGTTTAGTTGGCTCAGTTTACTTGATACAAATGTGTTCATCATCATTACACTTATGATTGTGGTAGCCTGTATCAACATGATCACAGCTTTGCTCATATTAATCATTGAACGAAGCCATATGATAGGAATTTTAAAAGCGATGGGAGCTAAAAGAAGACTAATTAGTAGAATCTTCCTTTTGATGGCATCACGCATTATTCTCTTGGGATTACTTATCGGAAACCTAACTGGTATTGGATTATGTTTGCTTCAACAAAAATTTGGTTTTATCAAACTCAACCAGAAAGACTATTTCATCAGCCAAGTGCCTATTGACTTATCTTTTGATGTAATAGCTGTTATAAATATTTGCTCATTTATAATCAGCATATTAGTTTTATTACTACCATCATTGTATGTAGCAAAAATAAAACCCGCCAAAGTAATTAAATGGGATTAGGTTAGGGTTTAGGTTATATTTATATGGCCTACAAATAATCTTTAAATTTAATTTTAATAAAATAATGAAAAACGGAAACAGACAACTCATATTTATTTTTATCACGATACTAATAGATGTTATTGGCTTAGGGATTATTATTCCTGTCATACCTAAACTTATTCAAGAATTGAGTGGAGAGGGGCTTAGCGAGGCATCTCGTTATGGAGGTTGGCTTATGTTTTCCTATGCCATTATGCAATTTTTATTTTCACCCATATTAGGGGGATTGAGCGATAAATTTGGTCGAAGACCTGTGTTGCTAATTTCATTATTTGGTCTAGGTATTGATTATATATTTATGGCTTGGGCGCCAAGTATGACATGGCTTTTTTTGGGTCGAATTATTGCGGGCATTTCAGGAGCTAGTTTCACTACTGCCACTGCCTACATAGCCGATATTAGCGAACCTGAGAAACGTGCACAAAATTTCGGTTTAGTTGGGGCTGCATTTGGATTAGGCTTCATTATTGGACCGGTAGTTGGTGGGATTTCAGCACAATGGGGTTCTCGAATTCCTTTTATTGCCGCATCAGTTCTCACATTGATGAATTTCTTGTATGGATACTTCTTCATTCCTGAATCTTTGGATAGCAATAATCGTAGAAACTTTGAATGGAAAAGAGCAAACCCTGTCTCATCTCTGTTAAACTTAAAAAGATATCCTGCAGTGTCTTCATTAGCAGCTTGCCTTATGCTTATATACATTGCCTCACATGCGGTTCAATCAAATTGGTCGTATTATACCATGCTTAAATTCAGTTGGAATGAAGCCATGGTGGGCTACTCCTTAGGTTTTGTAGGTGTTTTGGTGTCCTTGGTACAAGGGGGATTAATCAGGATTGTTATACCTAAAATTGGACAGGTAAAATCCATTTATGCAGGCTTGGCATTTTACGCCATTGGTTTATTGCTTTTTGCATTTGCCTCTTCAAGTTGGATGATGTATGCTTTTTTAATTCCCTATTGCTTGGGTGGTTTGGCGGGACCAGCTTTACAAGGTTTTATTTCAAATCATGTACCTGCCAATGAGCAAGGAGAACTACAAGGAGCACTAACCAGTTTGATAAGTGTAACTTCCATCATAGGTCCTGTGTTAATGAATGGCTTATTTGCTTATTTCACATCAGCCGAAACACCTTACTATTTCCCTGGAGCACCCTTTATTTTAGCTTCTATGATGATAGTTGTAAGTATAATTTTAGCAGTCAAATCTTTTACCCAGATAAAGCATTAATTTCCTTTGTAGGCATTTTCTACCATTCATCAATATCAATAAAATTGTATTTATGACTGATGGTAATTCCAATAAAAATACTTTGCGGAAGGTGATCGTATCCGAAGTTTAAAACCACAGTATTACCTAGTGGAATAAATGTTTGTGCAGTAAAATTGAAATTAAATTTGGTTTCATCTGGATTCATACTCCAACCTTTTCCAGTAATTCCATCGTATTCTTCAATTTGACGTTGTCTAATTATACCCGCTCCTAAAAACAAAGGAATTTTCTTTGTTACCGCAAAGGCGAATCCAGGCATTACTGTATAAGCATAGCTAAGGCTTTTATTCCCCGTTAACCATTTATTTGATTTGGCATTATCATAGGTAACATCTCCACTTTTACTATATGACTCATCAATAAATTTTGCACCTGCCCTCCAACTTAATCCAAATCCCATTTTACGAAAGGAAACATGATTTCCTCCAATCATAATTTGGTTGGTAGGGTCTGATACACCAAAGGCATTGTACCTTATCGGGCGTGGCTTATCATTTTTACTTTTTGCTGAATAATCGTAATTATCAATAAGGCACTGGGCTGAAGAAAATCTAATAAAAACCAATAAACCCATTATCAAATTAGCTATTTTTCTCATATTGCTTTTGCTATATCTTTTATCATTTGAGGTCCACCATAAATAAATCCAGAATATACCTGAACCAAAGCCGCACCCGCATTTATTTTATCCTGAGCCGTTTTGGCAGAATGTATGCCTCCAACACCAATAATAGGAATCTTTCCTGAAGATTTTTTGTGAATATAAGCCACAACCTCAGTGGCTCTATCACTTAGTATCTTACCGCTCAAACCTCCTGAACCTATGCTTTCGACCTTTTCCTTACTTGTCAATAAACCAGCTCGGCTGATCGTAGTATTTGTTGCCACTATTCCATCTATTCCCGTCTCATTAACAATATCAACAACATCGTCCAATTGCTCATTTCCTAGGTCTGGAGCAATTTTCAACAAAATGGGTTTAAAAATTTTACCTGTTGAAATAAAAGCGCTTCTCATTTCCATTAGTGCATTCAAAATCTCACCCAATGGTTTTTTGTCTTGCAATTCTCTTAAATTTGGTGTGTTGGGCGAACTTACATT
>CANHJJ010000027.1 GCA_947460565.1 Bacteroidota bacterium | reverse complement strand
GCGGGTGGCTGATTGTTGAGCATGGAAGTGAATTGGATTTAAGCAAACATGCGCGTATCAGAGAAGTAAGAAAATATGGCCAATCTACTTTTTCGATTTTTGTTTAATTTCTGATTTTCAAAAGAAAATTTATATATGGTAATCCTGTTCTAGTTACTATCTAGAATCATTCACACAATCCTTCACAAGAAGCCCAATAAGGCATGCCCTCCTATTTATAATGGGCATTATATTTAAAATTACTGCTAAAGACTAAATGGAATTAACACGTACGCGCCTATGTTAACTAATGGATTAATTGCCAATAAATTTACCTTAATAATTTCAATAATACTGTTCTTTTCTTAAAACGTAAAAACTACTTCTTCATAATAAATTTTTAATAGCATATTCAATTGGTTTTCTTATTTTTGAATTGAGAATTAAACCATTGATTGAAACCATCTAGAGATAAATTTAATAGTTCATTGTTGTGGCTAGCATTTTTGCTTGCTCATATTTGTGCCTATGCTAATTCTCCGCTGACGCCCATAACAGGCAACTTCATTAAGTTTATTGAAAACAAAGGCCAATGGCAATCCAATATACTTTTCAAGGCAAGCATCCCAAGCGGGGCTTTATTTATTGAAGAAAAGCAATTGACCTATGTGTTTGTTGACAAGCAAGCCATTCATGATTATCATCATGGCAAAAAAATCAGCACTGGAAGAGCTCATTCTATTGTAGTAAAATTTGATGGCGCTATGAGCCCAAGTGATGTATTGAAACAAAATATGTTTGCTGAATACTATAATTATTTTATTGGCAATGATGCCAGCAAATGGGCAAGTCATTGTAATGCCTATAGCAGTATTGTTCTTAAAAATATTTATAAGGGCATAGACATAGAGATTATTGGAGATGGAGTGAAATTGAAAACCAATTTCATCGTTTCACCTTATGCCAACCCCGATCAAATAAAACTGAAATACCAAGGACAAGAGGATATTAAATTAGTAGAAGGTAATTTGGTTTATACTACATCGTTGGGCTACATACAAGAGCAAAAACCATTCAGTTTGCAAGAAAACGAAATCATCAAAACCCAGTACGTTCTGAAACAAAACATACTTCAATTTGCGGTGAATGAATATGACCGAACACATGAATTAGTAATAGATCCTCAGATAATTTTTGGCACTTATGTGGGTTCAGTGGCTGATAATTTTGGTAATACTGCCGCCTATGATAATGCAGGAAATAGCTATGCGGGAGGCTCAGTCTACGATATTGGTTTCCCAGTAACCATAGGTGCCTACGATATGAATTTTAATGGTGGTAGCGGAGCCAACAATGAATATGCTCGAGATGCCATTATTGCTAAGTTCAATAGTGATGGTTCTCAAATGCTATACTCAACTTATCTGGGTGGTTCGAATAATGAGCAGCCTCATAGTATGATTGTAAATAATATGGGTGAATTAGCCATATTGGGCTCAACCATGTCGAGTGATTTTCCTGTTTCCAACAAGGCTTTTGACAAAACCCATAATGGCAAGTATGATATTTTTGTTTGTAAATTATCTGGAGACGGAACTAGTTTAATAGCCAGTACTTTTGTAGGAGGGAGCGAGGATGATGGTATCAGTGGCAATGATGATTATGATTACTCAACCAATCTTTCAAAGTTAAACCATAATTATTCTGATTGGTACAGAGGTGAAATTTTTTATGATTTAATAGGCAATGTGGTAGTGGCAAGTACAACCAGAAGTGCTAGTAATTTCCCTTTACAAAATCCATTTCAACCCATATTTGGTGGCAATCAAGATGGGCTTATTTTCAAGATGAATGACTCATTAAGTGCAATGCTATTGAGTTCATATTTTGGAGGTAGTGGCGATGATGCGGCCTATGCCTTTTGTTTTGACAAGAGTAATAATATTTACCTTACAGGGGGAACAGAAAGCAATAACATACCCGGTAAAACAAATAGCTATTTTGGGGCAATAGATGGCTTTATTGCAAAAATTGACGGCACGGGAACTTTGGTAAAAAGTATTTATCTAGGAACCAATCAATACGATCAAAGTTATTTGATTCAATGCGACCAAGATAACAACGTATATGCCTATGGACAAACTACAGGGAACATTGTTCCAAGTGTTGGGGTTTATAAAAATACAGGGGCCAAACAATTCATAAAAGTATTTGATAAAAACTTAAATGGCATAATTAGGCAAACAGTTTTTGGAGCAAACACTAGCTTTCCTCAATTATCACCTACTGCCTTTGTAGTGGATGAGTGCAGCCGATTGTATCTAGCTGGTTGGGGTGGAGGAACCAATACCAACAGGGGTTCCCCTACAACAAACACAATTGGCTTACCAGTAACAGTAGACGCCTTTCAAAAGTTAACAGATGGTAGTGACTTTTACATCATGGTTATTACCAATACACTCGACAAGCTGGTATATGCCAGTTATATTGGCGGAAATCAGAGTCAAGACCATGTTGATGGTGGTACAAGTCACTTGGATAAAAACTTTGTAATTTACCAAACGGTTTGTGCCAGTTGTAATTCAGGAGCTTCTGATTTCCCAACCACACTCAAAGCATACTCTAGAGTAAATCCAAGCGTGAGAACCTTTAATAGAAACTTACCAGGATGTAATATTGCGGTCTTTAAATTTGATTTAAATACATACAAAATCCCACCAAAATTCAGAGATACTACATTTTATCTGCTGGCAACTGACACCTTACGTTTTAAGTTGTTGATTACGGATGGCAACCAAAACAATATAGATTTTACTTACAACGGAAGCCTAACCAATAATGTTGAAAACCCTGCAATCATAAACAATATTGTAAAGACCCCTGGACTTACAACAGCTGACTTATATTGGGAATCTACCTGCAATGACATAGGAAAGGATACTTTTGAGCTTAGCATTGATATGATTAATGATGCTTGTCCCATACCCATGCAAGGATTTGGCAAAATAAAAGTGGTGGTATTAGCCCCTACTCTACCCCAAGCCAATACCTTTTGCTTAGTTAATTTGTCGCCAAATATAGTGCAGCTTAAATGGGATACCACACGAGCTTTAAGAATATTTGAAGAGTTCAGGATATTAAGAAGTAAGTCTAATAGTCCTTACGCTGAATATGGGAAAGAAGTATCTCAAAGTAAAAGCTATTTTGTAGATTCCTTTGCTACAAATCATTCAAGCAACAACTATTGTTATACCGTTTATAGTACCAATTATTGCAAGCTGCATTCTGACACATCAAGAACTATTTGCTCCAATGTGATGCCCGATTCGGCTAATAAAATTTTTATAAAGAGCAATGATGAATTGATTTTATTGGGTCCAAACGATACACTTACTATAAACGATAGCATTATTCATTTTGATAATAAAGATTCTGTTTTCATATCCCTAACAAGTAGTGAAAGTTCGAACCCCAAATTGATTTATGCTTTACAAAATGAAAAAGGGAAGGCTTATTACAAAATAACGCTCCCACTACATTGTCAATATGCTTTATATGATACCCTTACATTTACCCTAGATCTAGCAAACAACCGATGCCCAAGACCTAATATTGGCAAAAAAACAATTAAAGTTGTTCCAATTCCATATACACCTGACTATTCTATTCACTTAGCTTGTCCTAAAATTTATTCAAACAATAAGGTTGACCTTATCATAAAAAATAAAAAACAAGACCCTCACTTTGACTTCTATAAAATTGTTCAACTAGAACAAAATAATACATATAAAGAAGTAGGTAAATTCTCACCCTCAAGCATAGATTCAACCATAAGCATATTAAGCACAAGCAACTTGCAAAATCAGAATGTTTGCTTCTTGTTATTCCCTATCGATGTTTGTGGGAATGTTGGAGATACTATAAGTCGAGTTTGCACCCAAGATGCGGCCTCATCACCTCCAAATGGTGTAGATTTCCATAGTGTTACGGTAGTAAACGATAAGACTGTGAAGCTTACATGGCTAAGATTGCAGGATACAAATTTTTGGCAATATCGAATTTATAAGCACACTCGATTTGCTGATACAAGTATGTTGCCTATTCAAGTTTATTCATCAAATAGCGATACCACTTTTATAGATGAAAATGTGAAGGTCGATGATAACGCATATTGCTATGAAGTGCGCTCTGCAAACCAATGTGGCATAAACAGTGTAGCAAATACCAAATCATGTAGCATACTTTTGAATGGAATTTCTAGTCCATTTAAACATGATATCAATTGGACAAATTATACCTATTGGCAAAACGGAATTCGGAAATATGAAATCATCAGAACTGAACCTTTTTATTCTCAATTGGATTCTGTTTTAACAAGCACCAGTTTCAAACAAGAAAGATACATAGATGAAAAATGGAATTATGACAATGGGCTGTATAATTACAAAATAAGGGCTCTTGAAGGTATTGGAGGCAACAATGCATTTAGTGAATCAAACACGATTGAATTGATTCAATCACCTTTAGTGAATGTGCCAAATGCATATACACCGAATGGCGATAATATCAACGACCTATGGAAGGCAGTACCTGTGTTTGTAAAAGATTTCAATTTGAAACTTTATAACCGTTGGGGAGAAAAGGTATGGGAAACCAATGATAAAAAAGAATTTTTTAGCAATAAATTCAGTGATAAATTTTCTGAAAACGAAATTGCCATGAATGTGCTTGTATACGTCATTACCTATAGTGGATGGGATGGAACAGTTGGAACCAAAACAGGGAATGTTACCTTGCTGAGATAGGTAGCAGTTGATGGTTGCCTGTTGATAGAATTTAGAATGATTAATTTTATACGCATGATGAGAATATTAGAAATATTTGTAGAGATATTATCTTGGCTTAGAATAATGGCATCTCCATTAATAATAGGTGTTGGCGTTGGCATCCTTGTATACGACAATAATCCTAATAATACAGGTATGGCCATAGGAATTATTATTTCACTCATTGGTTTATTAGTTGGTATAATTGGGGCCACAAAAGTTTGGAGAAAAACAGGTACCAGTAATTTCATGTCAAGAGTAAATTCAACTCCTGAGTTAACTAATAAAGTAAATACAAAATAGTGACTCTTCATATAAATCTAAAAAATATGATGAAAATACCCTCATCAAAGTTTCCTTGCCAAAGTTATTATTATCTCTCCATAAATTAAATCTTTTAAAAATTTTCATAGTCATGCGAAGGTTTAATAAATCTATATCGTCTTTAAGAACAAACCTAGCATTAAACCAAATAATCATCACAATAATGACAAAAAATTTCCTTCTTGCATTGCTTCTCTTAATAGGAACAACATCAAAAGCGCAATATAATAACATGTGGATTCCTGATACGCTATCGGGAACAAACTTCAATCTAACAATTAAAGATACCTTTGCTCAAATTGTAAACAAAGGCAATCAAACCGTCACTGGTGGTATTAATGGAAAATTTTGGGGTCCTACTTTGTTTATTAATAAAGGAGATGAGGTGCATATGAACGTAACAAACAAGTTAAACGACAGCACAACTATTCATTGGCACGGAATGCACTTACCTGCAGTTATGGATGGAGGACCTCATCAGATAATACCACCAAACACAACCTGGCAACCCTATTGGACTGTAAAAAATGATGCGGCTACCTATTGGTATCATCCACATTTACATGAAATGTCAATGGAACAAATTACTAAAGGAATTGGTGGATTACTTATTGTTCGTGATGAGGTTGAGAACTCACTCCCATTGCCTCGAGCATATGGTATCGATGATATCCCATTAATTCTTACAGATAGAGATTTTAACACTTCCAATCAATTTAGTGTAGTGCCTTATGGAGATAGTATGTTAACCAATATGACACTAAGAGCGCAGTATACTATTCCAGCGCAAGTCGTTCGCTTTCGAATTTTGAATGCTGCTATTGAAAGAAGTTACAATATTGGTTTTAGCGACAACAGAACTTTCCAAGTAATTGCGTCTGATGGAGGCTTATTAAATGCTCCAGTGCCATTAACACGCTATTTGTTGCATGCTGGTGAACGCATTGAAATTTTGGTAAATTGCTCAGCGGATTTAGGAAAATCAATTGACATCAAGGCATACAATTCAACATTAGGAAACTTTGTTGCAGGTGGTGAAGCATTTGTTACAGGTCCATTTGGTAATGCTTTGGGTAAAAAAGATTTTAACATACTTCATCTAAATATAGGAGCGCAAACTAACAATGCAATTACTGCTATCCCAATTACCTTAAAAACAAATGTTTTACTAAAAGTAGCTGATGCAAAAATAACAAGAAAACTAACAATAAGCGATAGCACAGGTGTAACTAAGCCTGTTATTTTAGGTCCAAATGCCTTTATTTTAAACCACAAATTATTTAAAATTAATTCTATAGATTACAGTGTTCCATTAAACAATACAGAAATTTGGGAAATCACAAGTAGTTCTGTTTTTGGACATCCATTCCACATTCATGATGTTGAATTTAATATTATTTCAGTTAATGGAGTTGCTCCATCTGCAGCGCAAAGTGGATGGAAAGATGTGGTATTTATACCAGGTAAAACTGGTATTACCAGTTCGGTTGTTAAGTTTATTGCCAAGTTTGACGACTTCGCAGATGAATTGCATCCTTTTATGTTTCATTGTCATATTGCATTGCATGAAGATGAAGGTATGATGGGACAATTTGTGGTAACAAATACAACAGGAGTTAATGACCCTAAAAACACAGAGATTCCGGTATCCATTTATCCTAATCCAACAAGTAGCTCACTTTTTGTTCAATTCAATAATAGCCATCAATCAGCTTACTATATAACCATAACAGATGCGTTAGGTAGAACAAAACTAATGTTACCTAAACCTGATTTAACAAATGGAATTGATATTAGCCAATTAAATAAAGGAGTCTATCATATTTCTATCATTGAAAATAGCAGTAAACAAACTGTAACAAAAACGTTTGTTGTAAACTAAAAAATGAAAAATCAGTATCTACTATTTATAAGCACATTACTATTTATTATATTCTCTAGTTTCAGCAATGATAAGGTAGTAAACGATTTTTGCTTAAGAAACATTGACGGCAAAATGGTTTCAAGTAAGGCATATAAAAATGCTAAAGGCCTTATTGTAGTTTTTACCTGTAATCACTGTCCCTTTGCAAAGTTATATACAAAACGTCTAAATGATTTAAATACAGAATTTTCGAAATTACATGTGCCACTAATCGCAATAAATAGTATGGATACATTGATATACGAAGATGAGACATTTGAACTTATGCAAAAAAGATCAAAGCAAGAAAAATATAATTTCCCTTATTTGCAGGATGGTTCGCAAACGGTAGGAAAACAATTTAAAGCTGAATACACGCCAACGGCATTCGTCATATGGAAAATAAATAATAAATGGGTTATTAAATATAAAGGTGCGATTGATGACAATGGCGAAAAACCCAAAATAGCTATTTCTTATATTTCTAAAATGGTTAACGAATTGCTGCTAAATAAAAATGTGTCAACAACAGTAACAGCATCTTTTGGATGCAAAATTTTTTACAGATAACTTATAATGAAAAAAAAAATACAACTATTTATCATCTTACTTTCTTTTTATTTGAGTGCAAACTGTCAAAGAAACACTATAATAATTATCGCTGATGATTTAAGTCCAGACTATTTTGGATTTTACGAAAACTCTTTTGATACAGTAGATGTGCCCAATATTAGGTCATTGTTGGCAAGGGGTATTAGATTTAAATATTTATTAAGCAATCCGGTTTGTTCATCTACCAGAACAACGATATTAACCGGGAGATACAGCTTCAGAACAGGAGTAGGTGGAATTGTAGGTGGAATTGGAGGCAGCAACCAAATTGATACCTCTGAGATTTCAATCCCAAAATTGCTTAGAATTTATGATAACAATATTGTAAAAGCCAATATTGGTAAATGGCATTTGAAACAACCTAATCCTGCTATTAATTTAACCAGTCCTTTGGCCCTTGGATATAATTGGTGTGAAGGTCCATTTATTGGTCAATTACCAAGTTTTATCAATTGGACAAAATATACAAATGGGGTAGCAAGTACCATCACCACCTATGCTACAACAGAAAATGTAAACAATGCTGTAAGTTGGCTGAAGAATCAAAATACGAATAAACCATTTTTCTTATGGCTTGCTTTTAATGCACCACATGAGCCATTACATTTACCACCTTTAAACCTTCACACATATACAAATTTAAGTGGAACATTAGCTGATGTCAATGCTCAGCCCAAACAATACTTTAAGGCAATGATTCAAGCTATGGATCATGAAATAGGCCGCTTATTTGATACTTTAAAAGTAATGAATAAGTTTGATAGCACTGATATTATTTTCATTGGAGACAATGGCAATACGCCCCGTACAGCCCAAATTTCGGATCTATCCAAAGCAAAAGGAACCGTATACCAATACGGTGTGCATGTGCCAATGATCATTGCTGGTCCATCAGTAGTAAACAAAGGAAGAGTAAGTAATGCGCTCGTAAATACAGTTGATATTTTCGCAACTATTGTTGAAAATTTTGGCTATAAAAATTGGCAATCTGAAATACCTACAAACAAACCCGTTGATAGCAAAAGTTTACAGCCTATTATTACCAATACGGCTGATAGTGTTAGACCATGGGTGTTTAGTGAAATATTTAAACTTACCACAGATAGTGCTGATGGAAAAGGTATGAGAAACAGAGATTATAAGCTTATTAGGTTTGATTATGGTGCTGAAGAATTTTATAGGCTAACTGATGACCCAAATGAAAGCAAAAATTTACTCATCGGTACTTTAACACCAACAGATATTTCTAATTATAATTATTTATGTACTGAAATGAATAAGCTTCTTGGGAATAACCTTTTTTGCCAAAAAACTGTCAGTTTAAATGAAGATAGAAATATAGAAAATTCAGTTTTCGATATCTATCCTAATCCAAGTAATCTCTTTATTCATTTAAAATTTAGCAAAGAATTGATTGGTAAATGTGCTGTTGAATTTATTGACATTACAGGAAAAACATGTTTAAAATTAATTGATTTTAGTCCCAATATTAATAATACAATTGATATTTCAACCTTGTCAAAAGGGATGTATAATGTTAATTTAAAATACGATATACATTCCTATTCTAAAAAGCTGATTTTAGAGTAAATATTTTAGATGTAGAGGTTTTATTTAGTACAATTAGAAAACAGACAAATAATTTAGGTAAATTAATCAAGTAGCAAGTCATTTGTATTGGAATTTATTATTAAGGACTCTACAATTTCCAAATACCAATAATTCTCTAAAACTGATTAAACTTTCTACGCTATTTTTATCAAACCAATTCATTTATTATTGCATCGTGAAAAAAACGATTTTATTTAGCCTAATATTCTTAGCAGGATTCACTGCCTACTCGCAAAACGCCAAAGATGCTGAAAAACTATTGGACCGTATCAGCCAGCGCTATAAGAAGTTTAAAACCATTAAAGCTGATTTTCTATATTCCATTGAAAGTAAAGTGGAGAAAATAAATGAAAAGCAAAAAGGAACCATTGTGGTAAAAGGTAATAAATTTAGACTGGATGTGGCCAACCAAGTCATTATTTGTGACAATAAAACCATTTGGACATACAGCAAAGAAGTGAACGAGGTGCAAATAAACCACTACAATCCCAAAGAAGGTGCTATCAAATTGGACGATATTTTCACCATGTATAACAAGGGTTTCTTGTTTAAAATAGCTGAAACTCGCAAGGAAGGTAAAAACGATATTGCCATCTTTGAACTAACGCCTAAAGATAAAAAGAAAAATTACTTTAAGATTAAACTTACGGTAGATAAAACCAACCAAAGCATTAGCAAATCAGAGGTATTTGATAAAAATGGAAGCGTACATACATACACCATCAGCAACCAAGTGCCTAATATCAAATACGATGACAATCAGTTTTCTTTTAATGTAAAAAAATATCCAGGGGCAGAGGTAGTGGATTTGCGATAGGTAATTACTTGTCAGTTCGAACGGAGTCGAGAACTGGCTTGAGATTAAGGAGTCTGTCTATGTCTCGACTCCGCTCGACATGACAGACTCCGCTCGACATGATAGACTCCGATCGACATGATAGACTCCGCTCGACATGATAGACTCCGATCGACATGACAGACTCCGCTCGACATGATAGACTCAAATCAAAATATCTACTTTATTATTGAACTATTTTTTAATGATTCTTCCAATTGCTGAATAGCTAGGCGAGTGAACCAATTTCACTTTTTGGCTTCCTTCAATCATATATAGGCTATCAGGAAAATACGCGTATAATTTATAGCTTTGGTACAATAGGTTGTGAGAGGCAAACTCTGCTTTAATGGAATTTATTTTTTGATGATTGAAATGCACTTGTAATTGCTTTAAATCAAGGCTGCTATCATTTGGTATATAATTAACTGTGAATTCATCTAGTCCCACCAAAACACTGTCAACATTCAATCTTCCTGTATATGTATTTTTAAGAATATCTAAATCAAGAAAAGGCTCAATCTCTTTTTTCCAATTCACCTTCGCAGCGTTTATCTTCTCAATTTCGCCATCAAATAACAAGGTTTTTTCCAAGGCATAATTCGAGTAATTCAAACGCAATATTTCAGCTTCAAAATACGATTTCAAATCCACATATTTTGACTGATTAAGCGCATTGCGTTCATCATTTGCCGTGTCAGCGCATGAGGCTAACAAGACCAAAAAGAATAAATAAATGATATTAGATTTTAGAAACATCATCAATTACATTAATAAACTTTCACCCGTCATAGCTGCTGGCTGAGGCAGTCCCATAAGCGCCAAAGCAGTTGGGGATAAATCAGCTAGTTTTCCATTTTTTATTTTATGTTTTGTATTAGGTTCAACCAAAATACAAGGCACATCATTTGTCGTATGCGCAGTGTTAGGTGTGCCATCATCGTTAATCATAAATTCACCATTGCCATGATCTGCTGTGATGAGTAAAGAATAATTGTTTTTCAAAGCGGCTTCAACAATTCTACCCACGCAATTGTCAACTTTCTCCACTGCTTTTATCTCGGCACTTACCACACCCGTATGCCCCACCATATCGGCATTGGCAAAATTCACACACATATAATCCGCTTCATTTTTAGCAATCTCATCAAGGGTAAATTGACATACTTGCTCGGCACTCATTTCTGGTTTTAAGTCATATGTGGCTACATCTTTAGGAGAAGGAGCCATATAACGGGTTTCTCCATTAAACACATTCTCGCGACCACCACTAAAAAAGAAAGTAACATGGGGGTATTTTTCAGTTTCAGCAATGCGTACTTGTTTTTTATCTTCCTTTTCAAGCACATCTCCCATGGTCATCTGCAGGTCAATATCTGGGAAAACCACTTGCACATTTTTAAAGGTTTTATCGTATTCGGTTAAGGTGATATAATGCAAATTCAAATGCTTCATACCTTGTTCTGCAAAATCTTTTTGAGAAAGGGCTTCCGTAATTTCACGTCCTCTATCTGTTCTAAAATTGAAGCATATCACCACATCATCCTTTGCTATTTTTGCAAGAGGATTATTATCATTATCAACTGCTATAATCGGTTTGATAAACTCATCTGTTTCATTAGCGATATATCTTTCTTCAAGAGTAGCAATAACATCTTTTGTTTTCTCTCCTACACCATTCACAATGGCATCGTAAGCTAATTTCACCCTGTCCCAACGCTTATCACGATCCATGGCATAATACCTACCCGTAACTGAAGCCAAATGACCATGGGTTTTATCCAAATGTTGTATCACATCTTTCAAATAATCAACACCACCTTTAGGGTCAGTGTCACGGCCATCGGTAAAGGCATGTACATAAAAATCTTTCATGTCATTATCTGCCATAAGTGTGCACAAGCCTTTCAAATGATCAATGCTTGAATGCACACCACCATCGCTCACAAGGCCCATCAGGTGAATCTTTTTGTGGTTAGCTTTGGCATACTTGATAGCATCCAATAACACCTTATTTTCATTCACTGTTTTTTCTCTGAAGACTTTGTTGATAAGCACCAATTGCTGGTAAACCACTCGGCCTGCACCAATGTTCATGTGACCTACTTCGCTATTTCCCATTTGTCCATCTGGCAAACCTACCCACTCACCGCAGGTATGCAATTCGCAATTTGGGTATGCAGAAATAAGTCTATCAAAGTTAGGTGTATGGGCTAATTCGATGGCATTTCCAAGATAGCTTTTTCCTTTTCCCCATCCATCTAAGATAAGTAGTATCACACGTGCGTTCATAGGGCGAAGGTATGAAAAAAAATGCTACTCGCAACTTGCATCAAGCTATCGTCATTGAGCTATGAATCACTGTTAGCTAGCTGTTTGCGATTTCATAAAATCTAACATCAAAAAAACATGAGACATTAAATCGATTTGCTGATTTGTGAATTAAACATACATTTGAAGATAATAGGATTTATTGTGAAACCTATCCAACTAAAGACTGTGAGATTGGTCTCATTTTATGGGGTATATTTACAAGTTATTCCAATGTTAAAAGGAATCTGGATTTAATCGTGAAGAATTTAATAATTTTTATATTGTTTTCATGTGCCTTCTCTATGGCACAAGCACAAATGAGTAATAGAGATAGCTGTGCGACCTTAGGTTCAATTCTATCGGTTGCGACAAATAGTATCGCTGACCATGGAGTTGATTTTTTTGAAAACAACAAAAAGCTTGACAGTACAACAATTGCAATTGACTTTGCTACAATTCAAGCACTCGCTTCAATTGACATGAGT
>CANHJJ010000026.1 GCA_947460565.1 Bacteroidota bacterium | reverse complement strand
TGATAACATGGTAAATATTTACAAAGCTGATAGTCCCTTTACCAAAATAACGTCCTTCAAATCGCATAGTACTCCCATTAATGTTATACGATTCAATCGTTTTGGAAATATGATGCTTACTGCATCCACTGCGCCAAATGATTTTGGAATATTTTTGTACGATTCGGTTTTCAAAAAAACCAAAGAACTTTTGGGTCACTCAGCCAATATCAATACGGCTATTTTTGACAACAGCTCACGCTTTGTTTTTTCAGGCGCTGAAGATGGCAAAATATTTTTGTGGGATATTAAATCAGGCAAAAACTTCAAACAACTTATCAATGGACATGCTGTAAATTCTTTAGCCATGAACAATGACCCTCGATTTCTTTTCGTGGCAGGCGCTGAACCAAAAATAAAAGTTTATTCTATAGCGAACGGACAAGTGGCACGTAGTTTTGATGGCCATATGGACGCTGTAAATGCCATTGAAATTAGCCCTAACAACAAATTTTTATTAAGTGGTTCAAACGATAAAACAGCTCGTATTTGGGATGTGCTAACAGGCAAAGAACTTCGTAAACTACCAGTAGATTGTTGGAAAGTAACGGCAGTGGCATTTAGTGATGATAGCAAGTATGCTATAACTGGTTGTAATGATGGCTCAATAAAAGTGTGGGAAGTTGAAACGGGAAAACTAGTTAGCAGTGTGGACGCCCAATACTACAATATCAGAGATATTAGTTTGAGCAAAAACTATAAGTACATTGCTACTGCACCAATGCTAAGAACAGGTGAAGATTTTGGCGTGAGAATTTATCCATCGGGAATTGAATTGCCACAAAATGCTACTTCAAATAATAAGATATATTATCCTTATGCACCGCTTGATAGCATTATGAAACTGAGAACACTTACAAAAGTAGATTCGATAAAATACAAAAAGCAAATTGGCATTTTTGAGGAGTTTAACAAAGTAAAAAACAAAGGCACAACGCCAAGCAATAATTTAGATTCAGTAAGGTTTTATAAAACACCTATGAACAAGCCTGGAACAAAAAAATAGTTATATATTCTAAATTACATTTCTTAAAAGCCCCCAATTGTAAGTTGCAACTGGGGGCTTATTATTGTAATTGATTTTCAATGAAATTTCAATCAAGCTTTTGACAACTTGGGATTAATTGTAAGACGGCATTAATATTTGCTCATGCTCAAAAATAAATTATAGTATACAATGATGGTTAATGCAATTAGTGTTTACAACCTTTTATTACTACTTGGAATGATTCAATAATTATCAATTCTATTCATCCTAAAAAAAAAGAGGCTGCTTTGTTGAAAGCAGCCTCTTTAGCATGAGGATAAACTAAAACAACTTATTTAACAAATTTCATTGTTTTTATCGCTCCACCATTTTCGTCAGACAAATTTATAAAGTAAATTCCTTGAGAAAGGTTACTTACATTGATTGATGATTTGCCGTCTGTTCCTAACGAATTAAATACAACTCCTGTAACACGATTACCTTTGGTATCAAACACATCAGCGTGTATGTTTTTAGCAGTATTATTTTTGTAAGCAATGTTTAATACATCGTTTGTTGGCACTGGGTACAAAGCATAAGAAGCTGCCGTCTCATTTGCTATCTCCTTAACTGCTGTAGTCGTTGCAAAGGAGGTATCGTTTAAGATCAAAACAAATCTGTCTTTACCCCATTGATGAGGAAGTGAATCCATTACAAAAGTGTATGAACTTGCTTTTCTTACATCAATTGTTTTTTGGGTAAATTTATCCAATAATTGAATTCTCATAGCTGGTGAGAAGCTTTCAAAATTGGTGAAATTGAAGTAATAAGTGCCTTTTTGTGTGGCCTCTACATTCATACTTACACGCGTTTCTGTGGTTACAACAGGAATACTAGACAATGTTAGATTAACAGAATCTGTGCCATAGCTTGATAGATTTAGATTATCATTTTTAAATTTAGTGATGTCGTAATCATCTTTGTTAAGAGTGGCACCTTCAATCATTTTCAAGATGTATTCATCACTTTCTGTTGAATCTCTGTAGTATTTAATGTGCAATTCATTATTTGCTGTCGTTTTATGCAGTGCCAAAGGATTGGTAGTGGTTTTGAAAGCTTCAGTAAAAGTTAAGGCCGCATTTGTGCCAGTAGCTTGTACAAAGAAACCTGTGCCACTTGGAATTAAACCACTTGTAAGCGTTCCGGAACCTGCTTGTGTGCTATAACTTTTGTAAGAGTTTGCAGTAGCATCAAAAACGTGAATTGCAGTGCCAATACTTGTTCTATTCGTATTAGAAGCCCAAAAAGCAACCCAATCGTATGCACATGGGTAAGGATTAGACAATAAATTCCAACCATCATTAGCCACATCAAATGTATTTCCTGCACCTGTAGCAGTAGCACTAATAGGCATTGGAACACTGCCAGCATTAGCTGTATTAGTAATACCACCAGTTTGGGTAAAGGTAAAGGAAGATTGGGTAGGTGTCGCTCCTGGTTCAAAATAACCAATAACAGCCGTATCCGTGGCATAAGTACCTGTAATAGGACCTCTTACAAAAACTCTGTAACCCACACCAGGCGTTAAAGTAGTTGCCATATGAGATGCCGGATTAGCCCAACCATTTTCAATGGATCCAGATGTAGTTCTGTTATATATCCTAACTGATGATGGCGTACCTGCAGCATTATTAAATCCCAATAAATTTGAACGAGTGGTAGCATATCCATTTGAATTTGCCGACCCTATAGTTGCCCCTGGTGTACCAGGCCCAGTGATGTAAAACTGAGAACCCCAACTAGCCAATGTTTGACCTGTAACAGGAGCGCCAAGATACCTCCATCTTCGACCAGAACCAGAAATAAACTTTTCAACTATTACATTACCTGTAATGGTACTACCAGTTGAATTGCCAATCGAACCTGATCCTGTTGCGTTAGATTTCAGAGTCAATTTATTGTTTGTAGTTAATGTAATGCCAGATGAAACTGAAACAGCAGTGTTAGGATTTACGGTCATTCCACCTGAGGAGCTAATTGTTCGAGAAGAACCGATTGTCAATCTGGTTCCACTAGCTAATAAGGTAATATTAACCGGACTATTTGAAGAAGGCCACTCATTGCTCATAGTATATGTGCCTGCATTGTTATATATCAAACTGCCAGACGAACCATAAGTAACACCAGTACTATTCAAAACAAATCCTCCTGAGTTAATTTGCAACGCGCCATTAATTGTCAATGAACCTGCGTTTGTAAATCCTCCACCAAGTGCTAAAGATGAAGTACTTGATACCACAAATGTTCCACCTGCCGCATTGGATGCTGCAGCGGCTGTCAGACTAACACCACTTTTTAAAGTAATATTGCCAGAAGTATTGGTACAAGATATTGAGGTCACACTTGATTGAAGTTCATTATCGGTTGTAACATCACTTGAAGTATAGGTATTGCTTGAAGTACCAGAAAATGTTGGTACTGCTGAAATGGTTCCAGTTGCTCTTGAAATTGCTATTCCATTACTTAACGTCAATGTATTTCCATTTGTCGTTAAAACACCTGAAGTCAAAGTGAGGGCATATGTAACAGTTAAGCTAGTAGCATTAACACCTGATGCTAGTGAAACACCTGCTGAATTATTTATAATAAGTCCATACATAGTTGCTGTTCCACCACCTGTTATTTGAATAGTTTGAGCTGAACTTCCACTTAAAGTGACTGTATTTGTACTTGGTGTAAAAGTAGCAGAACTTGCTCTTGTCCAATTACCATTAATGGTTAAGTTAGCTCCTAATACCAATGTGCCGACACCGGAAATATTTAAATTACCAGATGCTGTTCTAGCTGAATTCAATGTAACTGTTCCTGCAGTAATAGTAATATTTGAAGGGGAATTTGAAGAAGGCCAAGAATTATCATTTGTACCAACGGTGTATCCACCAGTATTACTAAACTCTAAAGTTGTATTTGACTGAGTAGAGTAAAAAGCTGAGTTGGATAATGAATTGACAAATCCACCAATTCCAATGGTTAATTTTCCACCAGTTGCTAAAGAACAAGCAGCGCCAAAGTTTACACCTACATTCCCAACCGAACCTGTAATTTTGTTGATGACAATGTTGTTAAATGCAATTGTTCCAGTTACAGTATGCACCACATCAACAGATGCATTGGTTCCAGTAAAATTAATTGTACTACCACCAGTTCCATTTGCCCAAGTACCATTATTTGTCAAAGAAGAGGTGCTTGTAGTATTAGAAATTTTCAATGTTCTTGCCGTATTATCCGAAGCTGTAAAAGTACCACCAGAATTAATAGTCAGACTATTAACAACAGTATCTATATTTAATGTAACAGTGTGGCCGTTTGCAATATAAACATCCGAAGAAGAAGGTGGCACTACTCCACCGCTCCAAGTGCTTGCACTAGTCCAATTTCCAGTTTGAGCAGAGATATATCCAGTAGTAGTAGAATTGGCCGTCACACTAGCAGAGTAATAACTATAATTTTCAGAATAAAATGCATAATAATAAGTAGTACCTGCTAATAAGCTATTATCTATAGTGCTAGTCCCACCAGAGTTATAAACAACAGTTCCAGAACCAATAGTATTCCCTACAGTATAAGCGGTACCATTTGTAGGCGCTGTAAATGAATTACTTGTACTTCTAACAATCATAACATTTTTACCGTTGGATTTAGCCCAACTCAATGAAATGCTAGTATTTGTTGGGGAATTAGCTACTTGAGTTGTGGGAGAAACAAGGGCAATAACAGTAAAATAAGGACAAGAACCACTAGAAGTACTGGCTGTTAAGGCTTGATTATTAGACCAACTCCCTTCATCTGCATATGTATAGGCATCTCCTGAATTAGCCTTTGCCCTACCAACTACATAATAAGTTCCAGTATTGGTAAATTGGAATGCACCGATATCTCGCTGAACCCTTTTATTTGAACCTGACCCATCTTGATACCAAGCTGCAGTAGCCCAATCCCATCCTGTTGAGCCATCAGAATTTTGTCCAATTCCCACTTGAGATGAATTCCATGATGATTGTCCTATTTCAAATTGAAAATTATAGCTACCGGTAGCGTTTACCTTATCTCCCAAATAGTAGGTACCCGAAATAGGTCTTCCTGTAGTTAATGGATTGCAATAAATCTGAGCGAATAACTGATTAAAACTTAAAAAACTTAAAACGAGAAGCAGGCTACTTACAAAGCCTTTTCTAACTAACTGCATCATTTTTTTCATATATTATTTCTTTTATACCACAATTTTAACACAGAATTATCTCTTTATCAAATTTGTATTAAATAATATGACAATTGGACAAAAAAATTATTTTATCTGCTATATTAAAAAGCTTTAATTTTCAAAACCTTGATACTTTGGCAGTAGTGTGGTGAAATGACACATATTTTAATTTCGTTGAAAAACACAAAGAGGAGTAGAAATAAATAAACAAGATTTTAAATCAATCTAAAAATGAATAGTTAACCTTGAATTATTTGTTGAAAAAGCCCTACCAATATACTTCAATCTAAGGTCAATGTAAGGTTCTGCAAACCATTAGAACATACAAAAGATACAAATTTTACTATTTACTGAAGGAATGTGATTCAACGAGAAAAACAACCCGTATCGAACCGACAGATATAATTTGGTTTTTACCTATGTCTCTTAAATGAATTGAGATTGAAGTAAACAAAAAAGCGAAATATCAAACATTAAATTTGATTATTCCGCTTTAGTGGGCCCACTTGGTCCCGATTAATCGGGAGAACCAAGCAACTCAAATTTTCTTAGATCTAATTAGCTAATCTCTTTATGCATTTCAATAAATTTAGCCATCTCTGTTTCATTTTCTATCAACTTCTCAATAAACTTTCTACTCTTCATTCGTTTGACATATAATTCCATTTTTCTTGCTAATTTGATATCCGAACATAATATTGATAATTTTATCTCCCAATCATCAGCAATAGAGGTATATTGATTCTCGTAATATTTGATATTATGCTTTTTCAACCTCTTTTCCGGTTCCTCTGTTGTAATACCAACGTAATACTTGTTTACACTTTTACTATATAAAATATATAACCGCGCCCTAATAAAAAAAGCCTTTTCAATAACTGAAAAGGCTTAGAATTGCTGGTGGGCCCACTTGGAATCGAACCAAGCACCTACTGATTATGAGTCAGTTGCTCTAACCGAATGAGCTATAGGCCCGAAAAGATTTACTTCTTATGGGGTGGCAAAAGTATATTTTTAGCTTTATTATTACAACCGTTTAGAAAAAAATATGAAAAAAATTAAAGCTGTTATTCTTGACCTTGGTGTGGTGATAATAAATATTGATCAGGAAAAAACTTTGAGAGCTTTTGAACGCCTTGGGATTGACCTCGAAGATATTAATGAATCAATGCCTATTTTCAAACAATATGAGAAAGGTGAAATTTCAGACGAAGATTTTATTAGGACATTAAAATCGGCTTTAAAAGGTAACGCAACTGAAGATCAAATAATAAAGGCTTGGAACGCCATGATACTAGACATTCCTAAACATCGGTTTAGATTAATTGGAGAACTAAGAAAACATTACAATGTACATTTACTTAGTAATACCAACTCCATCCACATCCAAGAAATTAAAGATTATATAAGCAAATACCACCCACATGAAGACTGGCATAGCACATTTGACAAACTGTTTTTGTCATATGAAATAGGCCTAAGAAAGCCAGATGCAGCCATATACAATCATGTGTTAAATGAAATCAACTTAAAGCCCGAGGAAACTATATTTGTGGATGATTCTCGAGCCAATATTAAGGGTGCTGAAAAGTTAGGAATAAACTGCATTTGGACCCAAAATGGAATTGATAAATGGCTTTGGGATGAGCTTAAAAAGATTGACTCCGATTTACATCTCGACTAATTCTTTCTGCAATTTTTTAGTTAAACCAGCTACCACTAAATCATATGATAAATCAAGCCATTCAAGAATGAGTTTATCATTGGCATCCGAATTAAAAGTAACCGTATTCCAATTGGCTTTATTCATATGAAATCCGGGCTTAACGGCCTCAAATTCCTGACGTAATTCTACCGCATAATCAGGACTGCATTTGAGGTTGACATGTGTTGGATCCGAGATAGAAATAAGTGCAAACATTTTACCCATTACTTTAAAAACCAAGGTATCGTTATCAAATGGAAAAGTTTCTTCTACGACTTTCTTGGCTATACAATGCTCTCTGAATATTTCAATGTTCATGGCAATTGAAACAAACGATATCCCAATGTAAACACAAACATATTGGCTCTTGAACTATATTGTTGAACTACTTGTTGAGTCAATTTATCCATATACACCACTTTGCCTGCCTCACTCAAATTCATATCATACCTTGCATCCAAAGAAAGTTTCCAAACATCTAAGCCCACACCCAATTGCAGCCCCAACACAAAATCATTAAACTTAGATTGATTGATATAATTACTTACTTGAGTTTGTGTATTCGCCAATTGAAACTGAAAATTAGGACCACCATTTACACGCAGCACTTTAAAGAACTGCTTTCCAAATAAAACTGGCACATCAATATTGTGTATTGTACTAGTTCCAAAATCTTTAATTTCATTTCCTCTTTGGTTATAGTTTACCTCGGGCATTATAAAAAAGCCTAGTACTTTTACTTTGGCATAACCACCTAGCGTCATACCTGTTACGGCATCCTTGCTAGAATATGCCACAAAATCTTCGCCAACGGAGTTGCGGCTAAAACCAGCACGCACACCCAATGATAACTCTTGAGCCTTTATGGATAAGGCAAAAACCATGCACATAGCAGAAAATAAGATTTGCTTTTTCATAATACAAGTATAATGAATGTTGTTGGTTAAAAAAACCAATAAAAAAAGAGCCGTTCAATTGAACGGCTCTTTTAAATTTTACTTAGTTTTTTATTGGAAGTAATCCATATTTCTTGCCAAGTTCCAATTGGTTTTGTAAGAAATTGTTTGGATATTCTACTTTCACATCTGTTACTTTGTCGCCATCCATCACCGCTGTTAATTTAGGTTGGATAAAACCTTTGTAAGGAGCTACGTTCAGTTTATTGAAACGCTCTTTCACTTCTTTCAACAACTCTTGATCAACCTTCACACCATAACCTTCTACAAGTGCAGTAGCCGCTTTGTAATCTCCTTCAGACTTGATGCGTTGAATTTCTTTTAACAACTGACCAAACAAGTTACGTAATTTATCGTAATCATTCACTTTTACATAAGTCTTACCTTCACGTTTTACAAATTCTATCACATTGTCTTTCTTGCCCATTTCATAAGCCCATTTGGCATTCAACTGACGGTTACGCATGTGAGCTTCTTCCAAATTCTCACCTACATTCAAACGAGTTAATTGTGTAATTAAACCATTCATGATATAACCATCGTACTCAGCTTTACCACAATCAAGACTTGGCATAACACCCATATCAACAAGTTTTTTATCCAATACATAATACAAAGCCACCAAATCAGCACGCGCTTCTTCTAATGTGCTTGCATAGTTTTTAAGGGTTTGGTCCGGATCACCCACACCTTTATTAATTTGACCACTCGCATGACCAATTACCTCGTGCATATCTGTGTGTAAATCGCCTGCTAATGCACCAAATTCTTTGGCTCTTGCAATCTGTGGTTCGTTTTCAGCAAACTCTTTTAATACAGGACTCTTAGCGCCAACAATATTATATGAGTGAACGATATTACCTAACGAAACAGATTTGCTACCATGTTTTTGACGAATCCAATTGGCATTTGGAAGATTGATACCGATAGGTGTGGATTGTGCGCTAGCACCAGCCTCTTGAATAACGGTAATCACTTTAGCAGTAATTCCTTTCACTTCTTTCTTCTTGTGTTCAGGGGCAATAGGTGAGTTATCCTCAAACCATTGCGCTTCTTTAGCAATAGCAGCAATTCGCTTAGTTGCTTCCATGTCTTTTATCGAAACTACTGATTCGTAGCTAGCACGTTTGCCTATGGCATCATCATACACTTCAATAAATCCATTTACCACATCCAAACGAGAATCAACATCTGCTACCCAAGCAATATTGTATTCATCCCATTTTTTCAAATCACCCGTTTTATAATATTCAACTAAAAGCTCAAGGGCTTTTTTCTGTTTATCGTTCTCAGCCACTTTCACAGCTTTTTCTAGCCAATATACAATTTTCTCAATAGAAGCAGAATACATCCCTCCTACTTTCCAAACTTGTTCTATTACCTTCCCGTCAACCTTAGTCATTTTGCTATTTAATCCCCAAGAAATAGGTTCTGAATCATCCTTTTTCATATGAGAATTATAGTAATCTTCCACTTCTTTTTGGCTCACACATTCATAAAAGTTATTTGCAGAGGCCTTCACGTTATCAATACCAGAAGCTAAATCTACTTTCTTTCCTTCATAGTTTATATCAAATAGGATTGACTTCATACTTGTTAAAAACTCATCAACAGATTTGCCACCCAAAGGAAGTTTTGTGGCATCTGTTTTCTTGATCAATTCAGTGAAAAATTCAAAGCTACACTCAGGTGCAAATTTCAAGTTTGAGTAATGGTGGTGAACACCATTTGAAAAGAAAAAGCGTTTTGCATACTCTTCAAACTTTTTCCAATCTTCGCTATCTTCATGCTTAGGATTGGCTTCATATATGGCTTCGATGGTTTTACGTACCAATAAATTATTCTTATTATTTTGGTCGTAAATAATATCACGACCTGCATTAGCTGCCTCGAATAAATAGTAGGCAAGTTCTTTTTGCTGAGGGGTTAATTCAGCAAAACCAGGAATTTCGTAGCGTAGTACCTGCAAATCTGCAAATCGATCGCATTCAACTTCAAAATTACTTTCGGTTTTGCCTTGTTCTTTGTTTTGATTTGACGAACAACTGTACATCAAAGCTCCTGCACTTAGTGTTGTAATCATCATGAATTGTTTTATTTTCATTGTATTTAATGTTTCAAATTGGTATTCAAATGAAGCACAATGTTAGTTAAAAACAAAATAGATTTGATAGGTGGCAATGCTTAATTTGCAGCAGTGAAAACAAGCAGTTTAAAAGATTTTTTAGACACACAAGTCGACAAGTACAATCAATTTTCATTTATTGAAGATGACCCTATCTGCATTCCGCATCAATTCAGCTTGAAACAAGACATTGAAATCATGGGATTGTTTGCTTCGGTGTTTGCTTGGGGGCAGCGCAAAACGATCATAAACAAGTGCAATGAATTATCAAATCGCATGGACAATCGACCTTACGATTTCATCCTAAATCATCAAGATAGTGATTTAAAAGGATTGTTAGGATTCAAACATAGAACCTTTACAGATACGGATTTACTATATTTTGTATCATTTTTAAACAAATGGTATAAGCACAATGAAAGTCTAGAGTTTGCCTTTTCAAAGCACTTAAATCCAAAAGATAAGAATATTGAGAAAGCCTTGACAGGCTTCAGGTTGCTTTTTGAATCAAATGATGAAGCCCCAAGAAGAACATTAAAACATGTTTCAAGCCCCAGTCAAAACTCTGCTTGCAAAAGATTGTGCATGTATTTAAGGTGGATGGTTCGTGATGACGACTCAAAAGTTGATTTTGGTATTTGGAAAACCATTAAACCCTCTCAATTGATATGTCCGTTGGACTTGCATGTGCAAAGAACTGCTATTAAATTTGGTTTATTGCAGCGAGAACAAAGCGATTGGAAAGCAGCATTAGAATTAACTGACAACCTAAAACAATTTGACAAAAAAGATCCTGTTAAATATGATTTCGCCCTATTTGGATTGAGTATTATGCCAGAAAAAATATAATTTTATTGCCGAAAATTGTCAGTTGAACTGACAATTTTCGGTAATAATTATTTTGCAAATATAGGTAATACATAGCTCAGAAAATGCGACAAACCAACCACCTTCACTTGTTTATTAATATCATATGCTTCATCCGAAGATGGTGTAACGATAAAATTTTGCTTGATGCCTAAATCCTTAATACTTTCAGTCAATCCACGAGAAACAGAAGGTGAAGTTGAGTACTTGATTTCGATGCTTGCAATGGGTTTAATACCCTTCACCAAAATCAAATCCACCTCACTCCCATCATGTGTTCTATAATAGTAAGGTTGAATGGTACGCGGCAATAATTGAATGATTTGTTCAATTACATATCCTTCCCATGAATTACCAACTGCAGCATGATTGAATAGCGTCTTTACATTATAAATATCTAATAAATAATGTAACAAGCCCGTATCACGGATATATACCTTAGGGCTCTTTACTAATCGTTTCTTAGTATTGATATGAAAAGGCATCAACTTCCTAACCATGTATGCGCCTTCAAGGTGATCTAAATATCGATTTGTAGTGGTTTGACTAATATCTAAACCCTTTGCAAATGAGCTGGCATTCCAAATACCAGCATGATGATGAGCTAACATTCTCCATAAACGAAACATCACTTGTGGTGAAAAAGAACTACCAAACAATGAATTCAAATCTCGTTCAACAAAAGTGCGCGCAAAGCCATCCATCCAAAGAAATTGGGCTTCATCATTCTTAGCCATATATGAATCTGGAAAACCTCCTCGAAACCAATGTTTATTAAGTGTGGTACTTTTCTGAGGCAACTCAGTCAAATTAAATGGATGAGCTTCGATATAATAAATCCGACCTGCTAAAGACTCTGAAGCGCCTTTGACCAATTCAGGTGTAGCAGAACCAAGTAGTAAAAACCGACCTGCTTTCTTCTTTTTATCAATAACGGATCTTAATACAGGAAATAAATCAGGCAAGCGCTGCACTTCATCAATGATTAAATTAGCATCTTGATGTTGAGTTAAAAAAAATTCGATGTCATTAAACTTTCTTAAATCAGCAGGGCTTTCTAAATCAAAGTAATCAGCCTTTGATTTCAATTGCTTTTGGATAGTAAGAGCCACAGTAGTTTTCCCGCATTGACGAGGTCCAACAAGGCCTACAGCAGGAAACTGCTTCAATAGTTTTTCTACTTGTGCTTCTGCAATTCGTTTAATTTTCATGGAACAAATATAAATAAAAATTCCCGAAATTTGTCAATTCAACTGACAATTTTCGGGAATAATTAAAATCAATATTTGCTATTTATTTATCTTTCAATCGCTCTTTGATATCCAATCTATGTTTGCGAGCAGTATCGATAGCAATATCATAACCCGCGTCAGCATGACGGATAACACCCATTGCTGGGTCATTATGCAATACACGTTTCAATCTGCGAGCAGCATCTTCGGTACCATCTGCCAATATAACCATACCTGCATGAATAGAGTAGCCCATTCCCACACCACCACCATGGTGTATAGAAACCCAACTTGCACCACCCGCTGTATTGATTAAAGCATTCAATATAGGCCAATCAGCCACAGCGTCACTGCCATCTTTCATTGCTTCAGTTTCGCGGTTTGGCGATGCAACAGAACCTGTATCCAAATGGTCTCTTCCGATAACAATTGGTCCTTTTACTTTACCTGTTCTTACCAATTCATTAAATGCCAATGCAGCCTTTTCTCTATCACCTTGTCCTATCCAACAAATACGAGCAGGTAAGCCTTGGAATGCAATTCGTTCACGAGCCATATCTAACCAACGATGTAAAGAAGTATTCTCTGGGAATAATTCTTTCATCACTTGATCTGTTACATAAATATCATTAGGATCTCCACTAAGCGCCACCCAACGGAAAGGGCCTTTACCCTCACAGAACAATGGACGGATATAGGCTGGTACAAATCCAGGGAAATCAAAAGCATTCGACACACCTCTTTGGTCTTTTGCTTGTCCTCTTAAATTGTTTCCATAATCAAAAGTGATTGCACCTCTTTTTTGAAG